>NZ_JAYMYJ010000148.1:0-6118 GCF_035668035.1 Candidatus Thiothrix phosphatis
AGCGGCGGAACAAGGCGTCGAGTTCGGTGTGGCGCTCGAGGTTGATTTCGATGACGCCCACACCGAGCTGTTCGCCCGCCATACGCACGGCGGTGGTCTTGCCGACCTGCCGTGCGCCACGGATGACCAGCGGCTTGCGGCGGGGCTGCCGATACCATTGGATGATGTCGCTGACGGCTTGGCGGTTAAACATATCAACTCATCCACTGTATTAACAAGCGCCATTATAGGCCAATCATTGTATCAAAGTAGATGATTTCTAACTTTTCACAGCGCACCAGACATTTGAGATGAAGGTTAATGCCCTTCCGGCTTTTCAAACTCCTCTTTGCGCGTCCGCAGCCGCCGATCCATCATCAGCCGGAAGAAGAACGGCACGAAGAAAATCGCCAGGAAGGTTGCCGCCAGCATCCCACCCATAACGCCGGTGCCGACCGCTTGCCGCGCGCCCGCGCCTGCGCCAGAAGACAGCGCCAGCGGCGTCACCCCGAGGATGAAGGCCAGCGAGGTCATGATGATGGGGCGGAACCGCAGACGTGCCGCTTCCAGGGAGCCTGCCGCCGCAGCCCAGCCTTCCTGCGTTTTGAGCAGGGCGTATTCCACGATCAGGATGGCGTTTTTCGCCGCCAGCCCCAGCAAGGTGACCAGACCGATCTGGAAATATACGTCGTTGGTGAGGCCTGTGAGCCACACCGCCGCCAGTGCGCCGAAGGTGCCGAATGGCAGCGCCAGCAGCACCGAGAATGGCAACGCCCAGCGGTTGTACAGCGCCGCCAGGATCAGGAACACCATGACAGCCGCCATCCCCAGCGATGCGCCCGCCGTATTGGCGGAACGCTTTTCCTGGTAGGAGGCACCTGTCCAGTCGTAGGTGAAATCCTTCGGCAAGGCTTGCTTGGCCACCGCTTCGACCGCATCCAGCGCCTGCCCGGAACTCACACCCGGCGCGCCTTCCCCAAACAGCTTGACGGCAGGCAGGTTGTTGAAACGGTCCACCGAGTCCGGCCCTGAGGAATAGTCGACCCGCGCAAACGCCGACAGCGGCACCATTTCGCCCTTGCTGCTGCGCACATACATGCGGCCAATGTCTTCCGGCTTTTTGCGGTAGCTGGCGTCGGCTGACATCAGCACCTGCCAGGCACGCCCGTATTTGTTGAAGTCATTGACGTAATAGGAACCGAGCGCCGCTGCCAGCGTGTTGAACGCGCCATCCAACGGCACGCCCAGCGCCTTGGCGCGTTCCCGGTCCACATCGATGAACAGCTGCGGGGTGTTGGCGCGCCACAAGCTTTGCACCATGCCCAGCGACGGGTTCTGCTGCGCCGCCCCCTGGAATGCCTGCATCGCACCCGCCAGTGCTTTGGCACCGCCTTCGCCACGGTTCTGGATGTAGAACTCGAAGCCGCCGGTGCTGCCCAGCCCGAAAATGGCAGGCGGGTTGAAGGCCAGCACCAGCGCTTCCTTGATATTGGCGGTTTTCATAAACAGCTCGCCGACCAGCGCCTTGACCGGCATATTGCGTTCATCCCAGTGCTTTTGGGTGACGAAAATGGTGGCCGCGCTGTTGCGGTAGCCGCCGCCGAGGAAGTCGAAGCCGGTGAAGGCTATTGCATCCTGGTTGTTGGGGTTGGACTTGATGGCCGCCAACACCTGCGCGACCACCTTGTCGGTGCGGTCCAGCGAGGCACCGTCTGGCAAAAAGACGGCGGCGATGTAGAAACCCTGATCCTCATCCGGCACCAGCGAGGTCGGGGTGAATTTCCACAACCCGGCGGTGACCGCCACCATCACGGCGAACAACAACACCGTGATGATCGCCCGCCGCAACAGCCAGCTGACACCATACAGATAACCGTTGCGCATCCTCTCGAAAAAGCGGTTGAACCAGCGGAAAAAGGCATTGTCCCGCTTGTGTTCATGGCGCAGGATCAGCACGCACAGCGAAGGCGTCATGGTCAGCGCCACAAACCCTGACAGCACCACCGCTATCGAAATGGTGATGGCGAATTGCCGGTACAGTTCCCCGGTCAGGCCGCCGAGGAAGGCAATCGGCACGAACACCGACACCAGCACCAGCACAATCGCAATGATTGGCCCACTGACCTCGTGCATGGCCTTGATGGCGGCTTCCTGCGCACCCAAACCTTCCTCGTGCATAATGCGTTCGACGTTTTCCAGCACCACAATGGCGTCATCCACCACGATCCCGATCGACAACACCATACCGAACAGCGTCAGGGTATTGATCGAATAGCCCAGCAAATACAGTCCGGCGAATGTTCCCAACAGCGACACCGGCACCGCCAGCGACGGGATCAGCGTGGCACGCCAGTTTTGCAGGAACAGGTACACCACCAGGAACACCAGCAGCATGGCCTCGCCCAAGGTTTTCAATACCTCGCGGATCGAGACTTCGACAAAGCGGGTGGTGTCGTAGGCAACTGCGTAACTCAGGCCATCCGGGAAACTTTTCGCCAGCTCCGCCAAGTTTTGTTTCACATCGTCGCCCACGCTCAGTGCATTCGCGCCCGGTTGCAGGAAAATCCCCACCAAGGTGGCGGATTTGCCATTGAGGCGCCCCCGGAATTCGTAATCGCGCGATCCAAGCTCCACTCGCGCCACGTCTTTCAGGCGCAACAATTCACCCGCCCCATTGGCGCGCACGATGACGTTTTCAAACTCTTCCACCGTGGAAAGACGGCCTTTGGTGGTGATGGTGTAGACCATGTCCTGATCGTTGCCTACCGGAGCCTGGCCGATTTTACCGGCGGCGAATTGCGCATTCTGCTCATTGAGGGCAGCAGCAATATCGTCCACCGTCAGGCCAAGCTGGGTCATGCGGTCGGGCTTGAGCCAGATGCGCATGGCGTAATCTTTCGCGCCGAAAATCTGCACATTGGTGGTGCCGGGAATGCGCTTGAGCCGGTCGAGCACATTGAGGGTGACGTAATTGGAGGTGTACAGGTCGTCGAAACGGTTATCCGGCGAATAAAACGCAAGCACTTGCAGGAAGGAGGACGAGCCTTTCAGCACCGTCACACCTTGCCGCCGCACTTCCTGCGGCAGGCGCGCTTCCACCTGTTTGACGCGGTTGTTGACGTTGAGCGCGGCCTGGTCGATGTCCGTGCCAATGTCAAACGTCACCGTAATGCTGAGGGTGCCGCTGGAGGTGGAAGTCGATGCCATGTACAGCATGTTTTCCACCCCGTTGACTGCGTTTTCCAGCGGGGTGGCGACGGTTTGGGCAATGACTTCGGCGGATGCACCGGGGTAAACCGCTGTCACCTGCACTTCAGGCGGGGCGATTTCCGGGTATTGGGCGATCGGCAGGATACGCATTGCCGCCGCCCCTGCCAGCATAATGAATATCGACAGGACGAAGGCAAAGATCGGGCGTTCGATAAAGAAACGGGTAAACATGGCTTACCCCCCATTACCGGCTGGTTTTGTATCAGCAGCAGGGGGTTCGGGCTTGGCTGCCGCCGGTTCGGTTTTCTCCCCCTGGGCGGGAGGCGGTGTATCCGCAGCGGCATGTTCAGGTTTGGCCGCTTCCGGCGCACCAACCTGTACCGGCATGCCGGGGAAGAAAATCCGCGCCATGCCGTCGACAATGACCTGATCGCCTTCCTTGATGCCAGAATTGAGGATCCAGCCGTTGGCGAGGTCGCCATCCATCTGCACCCATTCACCGGCTTCCACCGGATGCGGCAGGGCAACGTCCATGCCCTGTTCGTTTTTGCTCATGACGTAGACGTATTTGCCTTGCGGGTTATCCAGCACCGCGCGTTGCGGCACAACAATCGCATTGGGGCGATGCGCGCCTTGCAGCATCACCCGCACGAACTGGCCGGGCAGCAGGCGACGCTTGGGGTTTTCGATGGAGGCACGCATCGCCACATTGCCGGTTTGTGCATCGACTTTGTAGTCCTGGAAATTCATCTGGCCGGTTTGTTCCAGCGGTGCGCCCGCCGGGGTTTTCAGCGCCACGGTGAAGCCGCCTTCCGGCAGTGTCAGTTTGCCGCTGGATAGCGCTTGCCGCAGGTTCTGGAAATCGCCTTCCGCCATGCCGAAATCGACATAGGCCGGGTCAGTCTGCGCCACCGTGGTCAGCAGGCTGTCGCCACCGGCCTGCACCAGGCTGCCTTCGCGTTGTGAG
The DNA here is from genome assembly GCF_035668035.1 of Candidatus Thiothrix phosphatis. Lineage (NCBI taxonomy): Bacteria > Pseudomonadati > Pseudomonadota > Gammaproteobacteria > Thiotrichales > Thiotrichaceae > Thiothrix > Candidatus Thiothrix phosphatis. The sequence continues at coordinate 4,157 of NZ_JAYMYJ010000148.1, forward strand.
GCCCGCCCGGCCACGCCGCTGATGGGTGATTGGATGGTGGTGTAGCCGAGGTTGATGCGGGCGCTGTCCAAACTGGCCTGGGCTTGCATGACGGCGGCCTTGGCGATGTCCACGGCGGATTCGGCATCATCACGCTGGCTCTGACTGAGCAGTTGCTTGCTGGACAGCGGCGCAACCCGGGCGTAATCGCGCTCGGCTTTTTGCAGTTGCGCCCTGGCGCTGGCGAGGGCGGCTTCGGCTTGCGCCACTTGTGCCTTGAACATGGCGTCGTCGAGCTGGAACAGGGTTTGCCCGGCTTTGACGGCACTGCCTTCTTCATACAGGCGCTTGTCGATGATGCCGGTGACGCGGGCGCGGATTTCCACTTCGTTGGAGCCGTTTATTTGGCCGGTGTATTCAAAGCTGACCGGCGCATCGAGCGATTTGGCCGCCATGACAGACACTTGTGCAGGGGCTTGCCCGCCGCCAGCCTCACCCGCGCCCTGCTGGTTACAGGCCGCCAGCAAAAGCAGCAAACCAATCCCGGTGATCCGGGTCAGGAATTTCATGAAGCCTCACTTTCCAGAAATGGTGTAGCTAAAAATTAAATACCGTGTAGTGTAGACATTGGCAGGTGGAATGGAAGGGAAAATACCAGCCGCCATTGTCTGCCATCCGCCAGCCATACAAAAATCAGGACAGTCCCACCAAGGTTAATGTGAGGACGCGGGCATCCGTCGCATCCTTTCCAGGATAAAAGCCGCCACTGTCTGCGGCTGATTGATGTCCAGTCGTGGCAAATGTGGCGGAAGCGCCAAGTCTGTGTCCGTCGCCAGCGCAATGATGTTGCCGTCGGCAGGATACATCAGCGGCTTGCCCAGGCAGGGGCGGTGCAGCTCGATTTTGGGGTACGGCTCGTGCTTGAACCCCTCCACCAGGATCAGGTCGGTATTTTCCGGCAAAATGCCGCTGATGGCGTCGGCCAGGGAGGCTTCCCGCTGGCGGCCGTGGCCGACTTCGCGCAGGGAAATGATGCGCTGGTGCGACGCCAGCACCACTTGCTGCGCGCCAGCTTCCCGCATCCGGTAACTGTCCTTGCCCGGCTTGTCGAGATCGATGACATGGTGGGTGTGCTTGACCACCGCAATGCGCAATCCGGCTTCTTTCAGCAGCGGAATCAACTGTGTCAGCAAGGTGGTCTTGCCCGTGCCGCTGTAAGCGCAGAAACCCAGCAGCGGCACACGCCCTTCCAGCATCAATTGGTCAGCGGGGGTGTTCATATTGCGGAACACGGCGGCGCAATCCGAGAAATCCACCGTCGCCATGCGGTGGCGGGCATACCATTCGCGTGGGCTGCGTCCGCCCTGTTGCAGGTAGGCTTCCAGATCCGCCAGCAGGTGCCGCGGCAATAATGCATACATCGGTTGCAGGCGGAAACCGTCATGCGCCACCGCCAATTCCGCCCCTTCGCCTTGGATGGCGTCCAGCAGGCGCTCCGCCAGTTGCGGCGGCAGATTCGGCGCATCGCAGGGCACAGTCAGGAGATACGGTGCACCAGCCACACGCAGGGCGGCGGCGAAACCCGCCAGCGGCCCCTGGAAGTCCGCCAGCGTATCGGCGACCACCCGGCCATAATGTTGGTAAACATCGGCATGGCGGTTGGCGCTAATCAATACCTGGCTAACCTGCGGGCGCAGTCCATCCAGGATATGCCCGATCATGGGGCGCCCATGAAATGGGATCAGGCCCTTGTCCTTTCCGCCCATACGGCTGCCCTGCCCGCCTGCAAGGATGAGTCCGGCAATCAGGGATTGTGCTGGCGCTGTTTCTGTCATGTTTATTCCGGTCGTGTCATATCTAAGTCAAATTAATGGCGATTACCCCGTACCGGCTGCTAGCCTTGGGGTAATTTTCAGGAAACTATAGGTTATTAGACATTATTCCAAAATCTCGCCCTTGTCCCTAGTCAACAAATCATGTAAA
>NZ_JAYMYJ010000149.1:0-6081 GCF_035668035.1 Candidatus Thiothrix phosphatis
TCCGTCCCCAATTGTCTAAATCAAAAAAGGCGACAACTAGCCTGACATAGGGGGCATGGACGGCCCGAACAAAGCCTGTTCCGCTACGGACTCGACCATTTGACCGGTCATTTACTGCATGGCTTGTGTGCAGCGGCAGAAAACCTCCGCTTGTGGATGCTGTTTTTATGGCCTCCAAACTTAATCGCGAGCGTAAATGGCAATGTCACCTTGCTGCTGAAAACCGCTGATTAGGAAAATTGTCGTGTACAGAGATATTGAAGACTAATGAACAATGCTGATATTGTAATTGTTAATTGGAATAGTGGCAAACTGTTAGTAACAGTCCTAAAGAGATTAGTAAATCAATTTACTCCTCCCTCCCAAATATGGCTGTTAGACAATGCAAGCTCTGACGGTTCTGCTGGCGGGATCCAGTCTTGGCAACAAGTAAGATTTATCCAAGAAAGTAATAATCTAGGCTTTTCTAAAGGTAATAATATTGCGCTTTTGCACAGCGACAGTGAATTTGTTGGCCTCTTAAACCCCGATGCATTCCCCGAACCCGACTGGCTGGAAAAACTCCTCCAAGCCGCCGCCGACTACCCCGACGCTGCCGCTTTCGGCTCCCGCCAACTCTGCCACCATGACCCCAGCTTGCTGGACGGCATCGGTGATACTTACCACCTCAGCGGCCTGGTCTGGCGTGACCGTCACGCGGTTCCACAAACATCAGCAGACTTGACCCCGCACGAAATATTTTCGCCCTGCGCCGCCGCCGCCCTCTACCGCCGCTCCGCCCTGGAAGAAATCGGCTTCTTCGACGAAGACTATTTCTGCTACGTGGAAGACGTGGATCTCGGCTTCCGCCTGCGGCTGGCGGGCTACAAGGCCATGTACGTCCCCGATGCCGTTGTCCACCACGTCGGCTCCGCCACCACCGGCGGGCAACAAAGCGACTTCTCCGTCTACCACGGCCACCGCAACCTGGTCTGGACCTACGTCAAAAACATGCCCGGCATCCTCTTCTGGGCCTTGCTCCCCCTCCACCTCGCCCTGAACGTCGGCTCCATCCTCTGGTTTACCGCCCGCGGCCAGGGCAAGGTCATCCTCAAGGCCAAATGGGACGCCATCAAGGGCCTGCCCAACATGTGGCGCAAACGCCGACAAATCCAGAAAAACCGCAAGGCCAGCATCGCCGACATCTGGCGAGTGCTCGACAAACGCGTTATCCCCGGCAACCTGATGGCCCGCTTCCGCAAACTTCCCCCCTAAGCTACACGTAAGCGTTCAGCCCCTTGCAAATCTGTGTAATTTTTGTTGAGCTAGGGGGATGCTGAAACACAAGCTCAAACAACTGCTGGGTGAACCGAAGGATCTGGATCAGGCGAAACAGGCCATTGAGCTGCTGCTGGACACTGTCGAAGCCCAGCAGGAGCAGTTGGATGCGTTGGGGGGCCGACGTGCGGGCAACTCCCGCAATTCCTCCAAGCCCCCATCCAGTGACAGCCCGAGTGACCGAAAACAGCGTGCAAAGAAAAAGGACAGCAGTGGGCGGAAACAAGGTGGCCAGCCGGGGCATGAAGGCCATCACCGAGCCTTGCACCCGGAAGGGGAGGTTGGTGAATTTCACCAATGGTATCCGGGACGCTGCCTGTGTGGTGGTGAGGTGATGCCCAGTGGCAAAGCGCCCCTGCGCCACCAAACCATCGAACTGCCGGAAGCCCGGCCCCTGGTTACGGGACATCGCCTGCACCACGGTTGTTGTTGCCGTTGCGGGACCCCGCAGTATGCCCAATTGCCCGACGGCGTGTCCGGGACGCCGTTTGGCCCCCGCCTGCATGCCTGTGTGGCCTTGCTGAATGGCCAGTTCCACCTCAGTGACCGCCAGATCCGGGAATACCTGCAAACCTTCCATGAACTGCGGGTCAGTTTGGGCAGCATCAGCAACATGCAAGGCCGGGTCACGCCCTGGCTGTGGCCTTTGGCACAGGAAGTGCGTGACCACCTGCGCAAGATTCCCTGGGCACATGCCGATGAGACCACCCATTGGCATAAACAGGGACAACGCTGGATGTGGGTTTTGGCGGCGCCACAAGCCGCCTATTTCCAGACGCATTGTTCGCGCGGCAAGCTGGCCGCTGAAAATCTCCTGGGTGAGGGTTTTCAGGCGCTCCTGGTCACTGACCGGCATGGCGCTTATAAGGCCGTGCCTGCCGGACGCCGCCAGTTTTGCATCCCGCATGTGATCCGGAATTTCAAGAAAATGGAGCAACGGCGCGGCATTGACGGCCATATGGGCAAGAAAATCGTCAAATCACTGCAACTGTTGATCCGGATTGACCACCGCCGCCAGCAAGGGCTGGCAGAAAGCCATTTCCGACGACGATGCCGGAAAGTGCAGGGACAATTGGTCCGGCATCTGCAACAAGGCGCCGAGGTGTGCCGGGAAAAATCCCGCAACCAATGTGAAAAGCTGTTGCAGGATGTCGGGTGCCTGTTCACGTTTGTCCGGCATCCCGGTTTGCCCCTGACCAACAATGAGGCCGAGCGGGCCATCCGGCCTTATGTGGTCTGGCGCAAGACCAGCTTTGCCACCCAGTCTGCGCGTGGGGACCGCTTCCGCGCCCACATCCTCACCGTGGTGGAAACCTGCAGGAGGCAGGGGTTGTCGGCATTACGCGTTTTGAGGGGCACCTGTTGGCAGGGGCTGGCCGGGCAGCCAATTACGACATCTGCACTGGCTGGAAAAACATTGATGGCTGCATAGGGCGTGAGTGCATTAACAAAATCCGCGCACATTTCCCCTGAAGACTATTTGCTGGGTGAAAATGACCGCCCAGATGGCATCAAGTATGAGTATGTAAACGGGCAAATATACGCAATGATGGGGGCAAGCCGGGGACACAATCTCGTATCGGGTGAGTTCTTTGCCGCCCTACATGCACATCTTAAAGACAGCCGTTGTCAGATTTTCCAATCAAATATGAAAGTGGGCATCCAAACCATTGGGGATACCCGCTACTACTACCCTGACGTACAGGTGACATGCGAGGAAGAGACAGAGGGCCACTTCAACACCTCCCCTTGCCTGATTGTGGAAGTCCTTTCCGGCAGTACGGCACGCAAAGACCGCACGGAAAAGTTGACGGGGTATCGGCTGCTCCCCACTTTGCAGGAATATGTCTTGTGTTCACAAGATACGCCTATTGTTGAGGTTTACCGCAGGCGCGCCGAGTGGCAAGTGGAACGCTATCTGAGTGGGCAAAACTTCTTGCTGGAATCTGTCGGCCTGGAAGTGGCAGTTGATGGCCTTTACCGTTTTCTTAGGTAATTTACGAGCATTGAACAAGGCATCCGGCAAGTCGCCCGCAATATGCTGGGGGCTGGAATCCCAATGGAAACGATCATGCAGGCTACAGGTCTCAGCCGCGCGGAGTTGGATGCGCTGGTATAGCCGCTTCCGCAAACCTCCCCCCTGAGCTACACTTGACCTTGATGCTCAAGCAGGAGGCTCTCATGGGATATGCACTCAAACACAACTTCATTCCTTTCGATGACTATCTGGCAGGCGAGCGCGATGTCGAAACCCGTAGTGAGTACCTTGACGGCGAAATCTACGCAATGGCAGGCGCAAGCGAAGCGCACAATACCATTGCCAGCGACTTTTGCGCCCAAATCAACATTCACCTGCCCGACCACTGCCGGGTGTGGCAATCCGACATGAAGGTGATCGGCCAAACCCGCGACCACAAACCTTTCGCCTACTACCCCGACATCATGGCAGCCTGCGGCGACAATACCGATGACCCCTACTACCGCACCAACCCTATCCTGATTGTCGAGATACTGTCACCCAACACCAAACGGGTTGACCTCAAGGAAAAGTTCGACAACTACACCCAAATCTCCTCCCTGCTGGAATACGTGGTCGTCTCGCAGGACACCCCTGCCCTGCGCCTGTTCCGCCGCCGCACCGACTGGCAAGCCGAATTTTATTACGCGGAAGATACCATTACACTCGAATCCGTCGGCCTGACAGTCCCCATCACCCAAATTTACCGCCGCGTCCGCCGCGAAGTGGGGCTGGAAACACCGTTCTCCAGCAAAACGGCCACGGAATAAAAACACCGCCTGCCCATGGACATATGAACAGTTCATTAACCCCGACTTCTGGCCTAATTCCGTTAATTGATGCCTGCGTTGTCATCGTCAATTTCAATGCTGGCGGTTCCATTCTGGTTGACTGCATCGCTTCTGTTCTCGCCTGCCCCAGCCTGAAAGCCATCATTGTTGACAATGCCTCACGAGACGACAGTCTTGCCATTGTTGAACAAACCTTTACTGCCCACCCTAGGCTCAGGCTTATCCGTAATTCTACCAATCTTGGCTTTGCCGCCGCCTGCAATATCGGCGCAAACGTTTGCCAAACGGATTATCTGTTGTTTCTAAACCCTGATTGCAGGTTGGAAGCCGATACCCTACCCAACCTGCAAACTGCCTTGGCCAGCGCCCCCGATGTCGGCATGGTCGGCGGACTACTTCTGAACCCGGACGGCACGGAACAAGCTGGTGGACGCCGCGCCATCCCCACGCCATGGCGCACCTTCATCCGCGCGTTTGGCCTCTCCCGCCTCCTGCCCCACTACTTCCGCGATTACGACCTGCATCTGCAACCCTTGCCAGCCGAACCTGTCGAAGTCGAGGCCATCAGCGGTGCCTGCATGCTGGTGCGCCATGATGTATTTGAACAACTTAGTGGCTGGGATCAAAACTACTTCCTGCACTGCGAAGACCTCGACATTTGTATGCGCTTCCGCCAGGGTGGCTGGAAAATTCTGTTTGTTCCCACCGCCCGCGTACCACACCTGAAAGGCGTGTGCAGCAAGTCACGCCCCATTTTCGTGGAGTGGCACAAACATCGGGGCATGATGCGCTTTTACCGCAAGTTCTTCCGCCACCAGTACCCCGGAGCGCTGATGTGGCTGGTCAGGCTGGGCGTCTGGCTACGCTTTGGTGGTATTGCGCTGGTTTACAGCCTTAGACAGCTGCGCACCTGAATGCAATCTGTCCTGGTCACGGGGGCCACCAGCCTGATCGGGCATTTTCTCCTGCCACGCTTGGCTGAGCAGAGAATACCCGTCGTCGCCATATCCCACCGCCTACCCGCCCCTGAAGGAGCTTGCCTCGCAAACGATTATAATCAGGGCTGGCTCCTGCAGGATATTACCCAGCCGTTTACCCTCCCCTCCCCCTGCGATACGCTCATTCACCTTGCCCCCATCTGGCTCCTGCCCAGACTGCTGGATTCCTTGCAAAGCCAGCTTCCCCCCCGCATCATCGCCATCAGTTCCACCAGTCGCTTCAGCAAACAGTTATCCTCTTCGCTAGGTGAACGTGAAACTGCCCGCAAGCTGACAGAGGCTGAAGATTGGCTTGCCCGTTTCGGGCAACTACACCAGCTTGACTGGACTATTTTCCGCCCTACCCTTATCTACGGTGCGGGTCTAGATCAGAACATCACGACTATTGCCCGTTTTATCCAGCGTTTCGGCTTCTTCCCGGTAATTGGCAAGGCTCGGGGTTTGCGCCAACCCATCCATGCCAATGACGTCGCCAATGCCTGCATTGATTGCCTGCGCAACCCCAACACCTTTCGCCACGCCTACAACCTCAGTGGCGGCGAAACCCTCACTTACCGCCAAATGGTTGAACGCATCTTTCAACATCTTGGTAAACCTGCCCGTATCCTGCCCATTCCCCTCCCCGCTTTCCGTCTCGCCATCCAGCTCTCCCATGTTTTACCCCGTTTCCAGACACTGACTCCCGCCATGGCTGAACGCATGAACGCCGATCTGGTGTTTCCCGCTGATAAGGCCATAGAAGATTTTAGTTTCACTAGCCGATCATTCACTCGATTAACATGATTGCGACTTGATTATTTCCATACCCAAGGTTAAAACCACCGGCTTCAGCCGGTCAGCTTTAGCTGCGACAATGTGCTGTACCGCAGAGGAGGTAGGGCATGGATTATCGCTACGGAAGCCACCCCCTATGTCAGGCTAGTTGTCGCCTTTTTTGATTTAGACAATTGGGGACGGA
>NZ_JAYMYJ010000150.1:0-13158 GCF_035668035.1 Candidatus Thiothrix phosphatis
ACTGGTCAAGTGAGGATTGCGGGTGTTTGGTCTCAGGTTTTTAGAGGTTCCCCATTGTGTTCGTTGAGACCCATAATGCTTGTTGCTTTTCGGAAGCTTGTGTAATCTGACCCTTCCACCGTCCAGTCAGGAAACACCCGCTTGCTAACCTACCTCCTGCGCCGCCTGTTGCTGATGATCCCCACTTTGTTGGGGATTACCGTGGTCGTGTTTGCCGTCATGGCCATGTCCCCCGGCGGCATCACCGCCCAGACGCTGGTCGGTGGGGCGAATATGAAGCCGCAGGAAAAGCAGGCACTGATGGCTTACTACAACAAGCGTTATGGCCTCGACAAACCGGCTCCCCTGCAATACTTGCACTGGCTGAACAATGTTTCCCCCATCGGCTTCACCCAGGATGAGCAGGGCAAGTACACCGGCTTTTCCTTCGCCAAGGGCATGGATCTGGGAACCAGCTTCATGTACGGGCGTCCCGTCAGCGATATCCTGGCCGAACGCATCCCGATCACGTTGCTGCTGAACCTCATTTCGTTGCCGCTGATTTACGTGACGGCGATCATGGTGGGGGTGAAGGCGGCCACTGACCGGGGCGGGCGGTTCGATGTCTTTTCCAATGTGTCGATGCTGGCCTTATGGTCGATCCCCACTATGCTGGCGGGCGTGTTGCTGATTGGTTTCCTCGCCAATGTCCAGTATCTGGAATGGTTCCCGACCGCCGGGATCAGCAGCCGCGAAGCGCAAGACATGCCTTTCCTGCCGCATATGCTGGGGGACAGGTTCGTGCCGGGCTATCTGCTGGACCGGCTGTGGCATCTGGTCTTGCCGGTGATCTGCCTGACCTATGGCGGTTCGGCGATGCTGGCGAAGCTGACCCGCTCTTCGGTGCTGGAAAACCTCCATGCCGATTACGCCCGCACCGCCCGCGCCAAGGGGCTGGAGGAAAAGGACGTGCTATGGCGGCATGTGTTCCGCAATGGCCTGTTGCCTTTGATCACCTCGTCCGCCGGGCTATTGCCGAGCCTGCTGGCCGGGTCGGTGATCGTGGAAAGCATTTTCAGCATCAACGGCATGGGGCAACTGGCGGTGGAGGCGGTGAAAGGCCGTGACCGTGAGCTGGTGCTGTCGATCACCTGGATCAGTGGCTTCCTGACCCTGATCGGCTACCTGATTGCAGATTTCTGTTACACATTGGTTGACCCGAGGGTGACGTATGACTGAGATGGCGCATGCGGTCAGCCGGGAGTCGATGGCCCGCCGTATCTGGCGCAAAACCTTGCAAGGGGTGGGTGTCAAGCTGGGGCTGGCGTGGATCGGGCTGCTGGTGGTGATGGGCGTGTTCGCCCCGTTTCTGGCCAACTCCATGCCGTTGCTGATGAGCAAGGAGGGTAAAATCTCCGCGCCGGTGCTGGCTTACCTGAGCGTGGAGGATGTGGTGGTGTTGGCGCTGTTCGCGCTGGCGGCCATCCTGGCCTGGGTGCCGCTCAGTGGCGGCAAGCGCTTCCTGTTGTTTGTGGTGGGCGCGGCGCTGGCGGCATTGCTGGCGAACCTGCTGGTGAAGCCGCCGCAGGTGGAGGTTTACGATGTGTTCCGCACTCCTGCCTATACCGATGTGGACTGGCGCATTATGCCGTTAGACCCGTATGCGCCCACCGATTATCTGCGCGATTATGGCGAAACTGGGCTGGAGGCGCCGCTGGCGGCCAAAGCGTTGGCGCAAGGGCGTGTGCACCTGATGGGGACGGAGGAAAATGGCGCAGATGTGCTCAGCCGCATGATCCATGCTTCCCGTATCGCCCTGAGCATCGGCCTGATCGCCACCGGCATCGCCATGGTGATCGGGGTGATACTGGGCGGGCTGATGGGGTATTTTTCCGGGGTGGTCGACATGGTCGGCATGCGTCTGGTGGAAATTTTCGAATCCATCCCGACCCTGTTCCTGTTGCTGACGTTTGTCGCGTTCTTCGGGCGCAGCCTGTACATGATGATGGTGATCATCGGCGTCACCAGTTGGTCGGGGTACGCCCGCTACATCCGCGCCGAATTCCTCAAGCTGCGCAAGCAGGAATACGTGCAGGCGGCGGTGGCGAGCGGGCTGCCCCTGATGTCGATCCTGTTCCGCCACATGCTGCCGAATGGGGTGGCGCCGCTGCTGGTGGCGGCCAGTTTTGGGGTGGCTTCGGCGATTCTGGCGGAGGCGACCTTAAGCTTCCTCGGCCTGGGGCTGGTGGGCGAGCCATCCTGGGGACAGATGCTGGATCAGGCGATCAAATCCTCCACTTTCAACTGGTGGATGGCGGCCTTTCCGGGCGGCGCCATTTTCCTCACCGTATTCGCCTACAACTTGGTGGGGGAAGCCTTCCGCGACGCCATTGACCCCAAACTGTCGCGCAATGCAGGGGTGCGCGGATGAGCGAAACCTTACTGGAAATCAAAAACCTGCGCACTTGGCTCAACAGCGGCGGGCGCACCGTGAAGGCGGTGGAGGATGTCAGTTTCAGCATCGGCAAAGGCGAAACTTTCTGTTTGGTGGGGGAATCTGGCAGCGGCAAGTCGATTACCGCGCTGTCGGTGATCCGCTTGTTGCCGGAGGGGATCGCCTCGCATCCCAGCGGGGAAATCCTATTCAACGGGCAAAATATGCTCGCGTTGCCGGAAACGGCGTTGCGGAACATTCGTGGTTCGCAAATTGCGATGATTTTCCAGGAGCCGATGACCTCGCTGAACCCGGTGTTCAGTATTGGCGAGCAGATCACCGAAGCTCTGCAACTGCATCACCCGCTGATGGGCGATGAGGAAGCGGCGGAGCGCGCCATCCAGGCGCTGGAGCAGGTGCAGATCCCCAACGCGCGGGAGCGTTTCCGCGACTATCCGCACCAGATGTCCGGCGGGCAGCGGCAGCGGGTGATGATTGCCATGGCGCTGGCCTGTGAACCGGAGTTGCTGATCGCCGACGAGCCGACCACGGCGCTGGATGTCACCGTGCAGGCGGAAATCCTGCGGCTGATGCGCCAGTTGCAGGACGATACCGGCATGAGCACGCTGTTCATCACCCATGATTTCGGGGTGGTGGCGCAGATGGCGCAGCAGGTCGGGGTGATGCAGCAGGGCAGGCTGGTGGAAGTGGGGCGCACGGAACAGGTGTTGCGCCATCCGCAGCATGCCTACACGCAGCAGTTGCTGGCGGCGGTGCCGGAGAATTTGGAGCGCAATAAGGTTTCCCCCCATCCTAGCCTTCCCCCGCAAGGGGGGAAGGGACAAGAAGGCGTTCCGAATATGGAGTCCTCTCTCCCTCCCCCCCCTGCGGGGGAAGGGGTGGGGATGGGGGAAAACCTGATTTCCATCCGTGGCCTCAACGTCTGGTTCCCGATCAGGAAGGGCATTTTCCGCCGCACGGTTGATCATGTGCGGGCGGTGGACGGCGTGTCGCTGGACATCCCCAAAGGGCGGATCGTGGCGCTGGTGGGGGAGTCCGGCTGTGGGAAAACCACGTTGGGACGGGCGGTGCTGCAACTGGAGAAGCCGACTTCCGGCAGCGTCCAGCTACATGGGCAGGAGCTGGTCGGGCTGTCCGCGCGCGAATTGCGGCCGCTGCGCCCGCACATGCAGATTGCGTTCCAGGACCCGCATTCCTCCCTCAATCCGCGCTTGTTGGTGGAAACCACCCTGACCGAGCCGTTGAAGGCGCACGGCATGGGCACCACCCGCGAAGAACGCATTGAGCGTGCTGCACAGATTTTGGAAGGCATGCAATTGCCGCGTGACGCCCTGTGGCGTTATCCGCATGAGTTTTCCGGTGGGCAGCGCCAGCGGATCGGTTTGGCGCGGGCGTTGGTGCTGAATCCCGAATTCATTGTGTGTGATGAAATCGCCAGTGCGCTGGATGTGTCGGTGCAGGCCGAAATCTTGCAATTGTTGCTAAAAATCCGTGCGGAACATAACCTGACATTGCTGTTCATTACCCATAATATTGGTGTGGTGGAATACCTCAGCGACCAGACCGTTGTGATGTACAAGGGCAGGATTGTTGAACAAGGAGTGACCGCTGCTGTTTGTGGCGACCCGCAGGATGCCTATACGCAGAAGCTGCTGGCCGCTGTGCCGAGGCTGGCGGTGTGATTCGCTGGCCTGAACGGTTGCTGTTATGCAATTGAAAATGGAGGAGAGAGGCATGCGCTGGGTAAAACTGGTTGTGGTCATGGCGGGCATGATGTCCGCTGCATCTGTGTCTGCCGTCCCGCAGTGGAACGGTTTGCCAGGAATGGGCGGCGGCTCTTATCCAAACCCCTTTGGGTTTGGCGGTTCGCCTTTTCCCATGCTGAACCCATGGGGTGGCGGTATGCCGTGGGCGGGTGGTGGTCTGTCACCATGGAGTTACGGTTTTTCGCCGTTTTCCTCCCTGTCACCGTGGTCTGGCATGCCGATGCTGGGTTCGCCTTGGTCGCAAATGCCGATGCAGTCCGGAATGGGGAATCCGTTTGTGTTTTCACCCCCTAGCGGCATGTCAGGCGCGCCTGGGCAGTGGTCAGTCTACAGTTACAGCATACCGCTTGCCCCGGCGAACAACCCTTACTCAGGTTTCGGGATGATGTCTTTCTATACGCTGACATACCCACCACCTGACATTGCAGGCGCTGGAATGCCCGGTGCGCCTTCCACTCCGGGCCCTGGCGTTTACCCGCGCCGCTATTAGGCGGGTTCTCAGTCTTTTTTCCAGAATTTTTCGCCGCAATCTTGGCACCAGAACTTTTTGTTCTGGTACCTGACCAGTTTTTCCAGCCAAGTGCGGCGCACCGCCATCACATAGCTGCTTTTGCAGTGTGGGCAGCCGATGCGGCTGTGTTTCAACCAGTCAAAATGATGGATCTGGGAAAGGGGACGGGATGATGGGATGGCCACCAATGATTTGGATGCGCTGATCATAAGCTCAAGCCCTTGGACACTCAATAAACATTAGAAGTCATAGAAACTAATACAGCTTAGGGCAAAAATCAATCTTTTGCTTTTTCCCGGCGTTGGCCGTCGGGTTTAGTTATGCGTCATTGTTTTGCCACAGGTAGCGCCCAACCGCCAGCCAGGAGCCAATAATGCCAAGGAGGCTGCTGGTCAGCAGGATTTCCAGTGTCATGCCGACATCCACGCCGCTGAGGGTGAACGTGCTGCCATACAGGCTGGCCAGTTTGCTGACCGGCTCCACCAGGAACAGCAGCGCGACGTGGACGATGACCAGGCTGAGGATGCCGCCAAACAGCCCCAACCAGATGCCGTTGTAGATGAACGGGCGGCGTATGTAGGCGTTGGTCGCGCCGATCAGGCGGGTGACGCGGATTTCTTCCTTACGATTTTCAATGTCGAGCCGGATGGTGTTGCCCACCACCAGCAGCACGGTCAGGCCCAGCAGGATGGACACCACCAACACGATGCGTTCGGCGATCCGCAGGATGGCGCGCAGCCGCTGCACCCATTCCACATCGATCTGCACATCGTCCACTTCGGGATAGGATTTCAGCTTTTTGGAAAAATTGTCGACATCGATGTCCAGATTGTCCATCAGCCCCAGTTTGGGGGTGATGATCAGCACATGGGGCAGGGGGTTGTCATTCAGCGTGTCCAGCGTCTGGGCGAAGCCGGTGATTTTGCGGAAATCCGCCAGTGCTTCGTCGCGGGTGATGACGCGCACGTTGTCGATTTCGGGCAATTCGGACAGCAGTTCCGCCCGGTCTTTGGCCTGTTGTTCGGAAACGGACTGTTTTAGGAACAGGGTGATGGTGGGCACTTCGCGCTTGTCATCGGTCAGCGTCTGCATGTTTTTCAACAACAAGTGCAGGCTGGTGGGCAGGGACAGCGCAATCGCAATCGCCGCCAGCGTGATCCAGGTGGAGGCCGGGTTGAACCACAACCGTTCCATGCTGAAGCGGATCGCGCCTGCCTGCTGGTTGAGCCAGACGATGAATGGGCTGGAGCTGGAGGAAACATTGCGTTTGGATACGGCCTTCTTGCTTGTCGAGGTCGTCATCAGTCCACCTTTTGCAGCACAATGGTGCGCTTTTTCATCCGCTCGACCAGCGTGTGGTCGTGGCTGGCGATCATGACCGTGGCACCGAGCTCATTGAATTGGGCGAATGTGTACATAATGTCCTGCGCCAGTTCTGGGTCGAGGTTGCCGGTCGGTTCATCCGCCAGGATGATGGTGGGCTTGTTGACCATGGCGCGGGCGATGCCGACCCGCTGCTTTTCACCGGCGGACAGCATCAGCGGAAAGGTTTTTTCCCGCCCGGTCAACCCCACCTTGTCCAAGGCGGCTTGCACACGGCGGCGGGTTTCCGTTTGCCCCATCCCCGAAATCCTCAGCGGCAGGGCGATATTGTCGAAGACGCTGCGGTCGTACAGCAGGTGCGGGTCTTGGAAAATGAAGCCGATGCGGCGGCGGTAGCTGGGAACCTGGCTTCTGCCTAGCTGGTTGAGCGAACGCCCACCAATCAGCACGTCGCCGCAACTGGGACGTTCCAGCAAGGCGACCAGTTTCAGCAGGGTGCTTTTGCCCGCGCCGGAATGCCCGGTGATGAACACCATTTCACCGGCTTCCAGCGTCAGGTTGACGTTGTACAGGGCAAGCTGGCCGGTCGGGTATTTCTTGCTGACCTGCTTGAATTCAATCATGGGGACTGATTGTCCCCGGCCAATAGGGCACTGGTGAATTCGTAGGCGTCAAATTCCTGCAAATCATCAATGCTTTCGCCGACGCCGATAAAGCGCACCGGGATTTTGAGCTGTCCGGCGATGGCGAACAGGATGCCACCTTTGGCGGTGCCGTCCAGTTTGGTGACGGTGATGCCGGTCAGCCCCAGCGCCTCATTGAACTGTTTGGCCTGCACCAGTGCATTCTGGCCGATGCTGGCGTCCACGATCAGCATGATTTCGTGTGGGGCGGAAGCATCGAATTTCTGGATGACGCGCTTGACCTTTTTCAGTTCATCCATCAGGTTGGTTTGGGTGTGCAGGCGGCCAGCGGTGTCGGCCAGCAATATGTCGATTTTGCGTGCTTTGGCGGCCTGCACGGCATCATAAATGACGGAGGCGGAATCGGCCCCGCTGCCTTGCGCAATCACCGGGATGTTGTTGCGCTCGCCCCAGATGGTCAGTTGCTCCACTGCGGCGGCGCGGAAGGTGTCGCCCGCCGCCAGCATGACCGATTTGCCTTCCTGCTGGAATTTTTTCGCCAGCTTGCCGATCGTGGTGGTCTTGCCCGCGCCGTTGATGCCGACCATCAGCAGCACAAAGGGCTGGTGGGACGCGTCGGTTCTCAGCGGTTGGGCGGCAGGGCGCAGGATGCGGTGCATCTTGTTGTACAAGGCTTGCATCAGTGCGTCCATATCCGCCAGTTCGGCGCGCTGCACCCGCTCGGCGAGGTCGCCCATGATGGCGCGGGTGGCGTCAATGCCGACATCAGCAGTCAGCAGGCGGGTTTCCAACTCTTCCAAAACTTCGTCATCGATTTTTTTCTTGCCTATCACCAGGCTGCTCATGCCCTCGGTCAGGGTATGGCTGGTTTTTGACAGGCCGCGTTTCAGGCGCGCAAACAGGCCTTCCGGCTGTGCGGCTGGCTGTTGGGATTGCAGCGCTGGCGTGACGCCTTCGGCCGCTTCCTGGTTTTTTTTCTTTCCGAATCCAAACATCGTACAATGACCGCCCAGCTTTTGAGAT
Source organism: Candidatus Thiothrix phosphatis (assembly GCF_035668035.1). Lineage (NCBI taxonomy): Bacteria > Pseudomonadati > Pseudomonadota > Gammaproteobacteria > Thiotrichales > Thiotrichaceae > Thiothrix > Candidatus Thiothrix phosphatis. Next base: position 7,702 of record NZ_JAYMYJ010000150.1, read on the forward strand.
CGTCAGGTGAAAGAATGCGAAGGATACTACCATTTGCCGGACAAAACCGTAATACCAAAACAATTTTAGCGGTTGCCGCGCTGTTTGCCGGTTTTTTTGCGCCGTTTGCGCAGGCTATTGAGCGCTTGGATGTGAAATCGCCAGTGCATGAATACAAGCTGGATAATGGCTTGAAAATCCTGGTCAAGCAGGATAATCGCGCGCCGATCGCCGTGGTGGAGCTGTGGTACAAGGTCGGCTCAAGCTACGAGCATGATGGCCTGACCGGCGTCTCGCATGTGGTGGAGCACATGATGTTCAAAGGGACGCAAAAGCATCCGACCGGCGAGTTCAGCCGCATCATCGCGGAAAATGGTGCCGAGGATAACGCCTTCACCAGTGATGATTACACCGCCTACTACCAGATTATCGCCGCCGACCGTCTGGAAGTCGCGTTCGAACTGGAGTCCGACCGGGTGCGCAACCTGACCTTGCCGCCCGCCGAGTTCAAGAAGGAACTGGAGGTCGTCAAGGAGGAACGCCGCTGGCGCACGGAAGACAAGCCGCCAGCGCTGACCCGTGAGCAGTTCAGCGCGGTGGCTTTCCTCAACAGCCCTTACAAGAACCCGGTGATCGGTTGGCCGTCAGACCTGAACGCGATGCAGGTGGAAGATCTGCGCGCCTGGTATGAACGCTGGTATGCGCCCAACAACGCCACGCTGGTGGTGGTGGGCGACGTCGAGCCGGACAAGGTGTACGAACTGGCGAAACAATATTACGGCCCGCTCAAGCCGACACCGGACATTGCCCCGCCCAAACCGCAGGTGGAAGTGGAGCAGAAAGGTTTGCGCACCTTGGTCGTCAAGGCTCCGGCTGAATTGCCCTACCTCCTGATGGGTTACAAAACGCCTGCCTTGATCAACGCCAAGGAAAAATGGGAGCCTTACGCGCTGGAAGTTCTGGCGGGCATTATGGATGGTGGCAACAGCTCCCGGTTTGCGCGTGAACTGGTGCGCGGCCAGGAAATCGCCGCTGACGCCAGCGCTTGGTACAGCGGTTATGGGCGCATGTCCGACCTGTTTTCCCTGTCAGGCACGCCGAGCAAGGGCATCACGGTGGAAACCTTGAAAGCGGCCTTGCTGACGCAGGTGGAAAAGCTCAAAACCGAACAGGTCAGCGCCGCCGAACTGGAGCGCGTCAAGGCTGGTGTGATTGCGGGGGAAATTTACCAGCGCGATTCCCAGCAGGGCCAGGCGGAGCAACTGGGGTCGCTGGAGTCTGTCGGCCTGGGCTACCAATTGGCGGATGAATACGTCGGCAATATCCTGGCGGTCACGCCAGAGCAGGTGCAGGCGGTCGCCAAAAAATACCTGGTTGAGGATCATCTGACCATCGCCGAACTGGAGCCACAGCCGATCGACCCGAACAAGTCGAAGTTCGAGCCACACTTTGAGAGATAACAACATGCTGAAAACACTGTTTGCCGCGCCGCTGGCGTTGCTTTTGCTATTGCTCGCGCCGTGGGCCCAGGCCGCGCCCAAAATTGAAAGCTGGACAACCGGCAACGGCCTGCGGGTGTACTACGTCAGCGCACCCAACCTGCCGATGGTCGATTTGCGGCTGATGTTTGATGCTGGCAGCGCCCGTGACGGTGCCCAGCAGGGGTTGGCTTCCCTTACCAACAGCATGCTGGACACCGGGGCGGGCGGCTTGGGCGAAGACCAGATCGCCGAAAAGTTTGATGATGTGGGCGCGGTGTTTTCTTCCGGTTCGTCGATGGACATGAGCTGGACGGGGTTGCGCACCATTACGCTGGAAAAAGAGGAAAAAGCGGCGCTGGATTTGTGGCTGACGTTGCTGGCCAAGCCTGATTTCCCGGCGGAGCCGTTCGCCCGCATCCAGAAACTGATGCTGGTCGGCCTGCAAGCGGAAAAGCAGGATCCGGAAGCGCTCGCCAGCAAGGCGTTCTACAAGGCGGTGTATGGCGACCATCCTTATGGGCAGCCGCAGAATGGCACGGAAGACAGCCTCAACGCCCTCAAGTTGGATGATGTCAAAGCGTTTTACCAGCACTATTACGTCGCCAAAAACGGTCTGCTGGCGATTGTCGGCGCGGTCGACCGCAAGCAGGCGGAAGCGCTCGCGGAACAGGTGGCGGCGTCCCTGCCAACTGGCGCAGCGGCCCCACCCATTCCTGAAGTCAAGCCGCTGACGGAATCCAAGGTGGTGAAGATTCCCTATCCCTCCGCCCAGGCGCACATCCTGGTTGGGCAGGTGGGCGACAAACGCGGCGACCCCGATTATTTCACCCTGTACATGGGCAACCAGACGTTGGGCGGCAGCGGCTTTACCTCGCGCCTGATGAAGGAAGTGCGCGATGCGCGTGGCCTGACCTACAATGTGTACAGCTATTTCAGCCCGTCCAAGGAGATGGGGGTGTTTGAAGTCGGCTTGCAGACCCGCCGGGAAAAGACCGAGGAAGCCCTTCAGGTCGTGCGTGACGTCATCGGCAAGTTCCAGCAGGAAGGGCCAGCCGCTGAGGAACTGGAAGCCGCCAAAAAAGATGTGACCGGCGGTTTCCCGTTGCGCACCGCCAGCAACAGCCAGATTGTCGAGTATCTGGGGGTGATTGGTTTTTATAACCTGCCATTGGATTACTTGGACACTTTCACCAGCAAGATCAACGCTTTGAGTCGTGAACAGATTGCCGACGCCTTCACCCGCCGGGTGCAGCCGGACAAGCTGGTGACGGTGATCGTCGGGGAAACCGACCCTGTCGCCGCCACTGCGCCACCCGCCACGCCTGGAGCCACTGCCGATGCCGCCCCGCCACCCGCCGCCGCCCAACCACCCGCGCGGTAACAACCTGCTGCGCATTATCGGCGGGGAATGGCGCAGCCGCCGTTTGCCATTCGCCGATGTCCCCGGCCTGCGCCCCACGCCAGACCGGGTGCGTGAAACCCTGTTCAACTGGCTGCAAGGGCGGACGCCCGGCAGCCGTTGCCTCGACCTGTTTGCAGGCAGCGGCGCGCTCGGCTTCGAAGCCCTGTCGCGCGGGGCGCAGGAAGTGGTGATGGTGGAAAAGCATCCCGCCGCCGCCGCCGCCCTGCGGGCAAACATCGCCTTGCTGGGGGCGCAACACGTCACCCTGGTCCATGATGACGCTTTCCGTTACCTGCAACGCGAGACGGCGGCGTTTGACCTGATCTTCCTTGACCCGCCATTTCGCCAAAACCTGCTGGAGCCTGTGCTGGAAAACCTCTTTTCCCGTTTGCTGCTCAAGCCCGGCGGCATGGTCTACCTGGAGCAGGAAAGCGGGGCCGATACTGGGTTTGCCCGCTTTGGGCTTGAGACCCACCGCGTCACCCAGGCGGGGCAGGCGCAAGGTTTTTTGCTTTTTGTCAACAATCAATAATTATTGATTCAGCAAGGATTCAGTTTTTGATCTATCATTCCCTTAGTGTTTGTGAGTGTGTTTAGTCGAGGGAATGAAGGATGTTTCGTGGAATAGTGCAAGGATTCGCCGTCCTGATGGCGTTGTCGTTGGTCGGTTGTAGTTCTTTAAATGATGAGACGCAGAAGCTGGCGGAAGTGAAAGTCGCACAGATTCCTGCCAAACCAAAATCAGTCACCCTGCTGGACAAGGTCGTTTGGAACGCCCAAAAACAGCAAGGCAAAATGTACCGTTGGGGCGGAACCAGCCCCGTCACCGGCTTTGATTGCAGTGGCTTGACCCAATACGCCTTCCGTAATGGGGCGCAGGTAATGATTCCCCGCACGGCGGCGGAGCAGTATGCCGCTGCGGTCAAGGTGTCACGGACACAGGCGGGAAAGGGTGACTTGGTGTTCTTCAATACCCACGGCAAGCGGGTCAGCCATGTCGGCATTTATCTGGGCAAAGACCGTTTTGTCCATGCGCCCCGCACCGGCAAGGCAATCACCACCAGTAACCTGAAAGGCTATTGGGAAAATCATCTGGTGGGTTTTGGCCGTATCCCTGGTGCTTGTCGGCCTAGTTATTCCTGACCGGGCGGCTTTGCTGGTGCGCCCTGACAGCGTGGATTGTAGACAAACTGGTTGCCTATTTATCTGCTTGCGTCCAGGGTGGTGAAAACCGCCCTGGTTTGTGTGTGTCCCTTGCGGTTTTTTCAGCTTCATTTCAGCTTCCCCAGTTAAGGTTTGGGCATGGCTTAACAAAACAAGGGAGTTTGAAAATGAAAGCATCCATGCCAACACGGAGCCTGTTGCTGGCCTGTTCCATTACCTTACTGGTCGGATGTGGTGGCAGCAGTGCTGCGGACGCCAATCCAATCGCTTCTCATGCCGGGCAGGCTTCTGCCAGCACTACCAATAGTACGGGCATCGCCTCTGGTTCGGTCACCTTGCAACCTCTGACTGCCGCCGAAACCGATACCCTGCTGTTTGTGCGTGAAGAGGAAAAAATGGCGCGCGATGTCTACCTGACCCTGTACGACAAATGGGGACAACAGGTGTTTGAAAACATCGCCACCCGTTCCGAACAGCAACACATGGACACCATGAAACTGCTGATCGATAGCCTCGGCCTGACGGATCCGGTGGTGAGCGATGCAGTGGGTGATTTTACCAATACCACCATTGACGGCCTGTACGGCCAATTGGTCGCGCGTGGCTTCACCTCCTATGCCGACGCCTTGGCGACAGGCGCATTCATTGAAGAATTCGACATCAACGATCTGCAAGAAGCCATTGACGAGACGATGGATGGCACCAGCCAGTTGGCGGTCATTCAGGCGTACACCAACCTGATGTGTGGTTCCCGCAATCACCTGCGTTCATTCGTCAACCTGATTGAACTGACCGGCGTGGATTATCAGGCGCAGGTGCTGCCACAGAGTGAGGTTGACCTGATTATGAATACCGCGGCGGAACAATGCGGGCAATAAACAGGTGACAGGAGAAAGATCATGAAACTCAAAACAACATTGCTGATCTTCGCCAGTCTGGCGATGGTATTTTCATCCGTACAGGCGGACGATGATCCTCGACAACCTCCTGCAGCGCCTGCCGCAACCCCTCCTGCGGCTCCTCCCGCCATGGGCAGGATGATGGGGCCGCCCACCTTTGCTGATTTCGATGCCAATGGCGATGGCTGCATCAATGCCGAAGAGTTTGCCGCCGGATGGAACAACCGCCGCACGGGTAACGCCAACATGCCGGATTTCGCCGATTTCGATACGGATCAGGATGGTTTCATCAGCGAACAGGAATTGAATGCAGGTCGCGCCAAGCGCATCACAGAACGCGCCGCCGAGGGACGGCAAATGCGCAACGTGGCGAAAGCGGCTTCTTTCGCTGACATTGACGCCAATCATGATGGCAAAATAGACCCTGAAGAGTTTGCTGCCCATCAACTCCAGAATCGTCAGCAACGTCCCTGATCTGTAATCCCTTGGCAAGGAGGCCGGATGCGTTTGTTACTGGTGGAGGATGACGTGG
>NZ_JAYMYJ010000150.1:13258-41374 GCF_035668035.1 Candidatus Thiothrix phosphatis
GTAATCCCTTGGCAAGGAGGCCGGATGCGTTTGTTACTGGTGGAGGATGACGTGGCGTTAAGCGCTGATTTGCACCAGCGTTTGAAGCGCGAAGGCTTTGCCGTTGATGTCGCGGGCAATGGCGTGGACGCTGAGTTCATGGGTGAGGAGGAGCCTTATGACGCCGTCATCCTCGACCTCGGCCTGCCGCAACGCAGCGGGCTGGAGGTTCTGCAACACTGGCGGCTGCGCGGCAACCGCGTGCCGGTGATCATCCTGACGGCGCGTGATGCGTGGCATGAACGGGTGGACGGCTTCAAGGCCGGGGCTGACGATTACCTCGGCAAGCCGTTCCATTTCGAAGAATTGCTGGCGCGGGTGCAGGCGTTGATTCGCCGAAACCACCAGGCGCTGGCCGCCAACCAGGTGCTGGAGTGTTGCGGGCTTAAACTGGATGAGGAACACCAGCAGGTGACGACTGGCGACAATGTGACCTTTGCGCTGACCGGCACCGAATTTCGCCTGCTGCGCTATTTTATGCTGCATCCGGGCAGAATTCTCACCAAGTCGCGCCTGATTGAGCATGTTTATGAGCAGGATTTCGATCTGGACAGCAATGTGATCGAAGTCTACGTGCGTCATTTGCGCCGCAAGCTGGGGGAATGGCGCATCCTTACCCGGCGGGGACAGGGCTATGTGTTCGTTGATCCTGCCAAGCCGGAGCCGCCGGTATGAAATCGCTTGAGCGCCAGTTACAGGTCAATCTGGCCATCACCCTGATTCTGGTCATGGCGTTGATCTGGGTGGTAGGCAGCCAGTTGCCACGGAATTTAAGCGATGAACCGGCGTATGCCTGCACGCCAGCGGCTGGCGACGCTGCCGCCATCCCCCAGGCGCAACATCGCCAGCACCGCTTCAAATGGCTGTTTCCCTTTCTGGCGGCGGGCGGGATCGTGCTGATCCTGATTGTCCAGGGGGTCGTGATCCGCCGCACTTTCAGCCGTCTCGACCACATCCGCGCCGAACTCCTGCAACTGGAGGCGGGCGGCGTCAGCAAGCTGGACGAGGCGGTGCCTGCCGAAATCCACCCGATCGTGGCCGCCTTCAACCATCTGCTCAACCGGATGCAGGAACGGCTGGAACGTTCCCGCAACGCGCTTGGCAATCTTGCCCACGCGCTCAAGGGGCCGCTCAACCTGCTGATGCAATACCTGGATCAGGCGGAAGATACGGAGGTCAACCGCCAGGCCAGACAACAGGCGGAACGTATCCGTCAATTGACCGAGCGCGAACTCAAGCGGGCGCGGCTGGCGGGGCAGGGTGGAACCGCCCGACGCTTCGAGCCGCAGGCGGAATTGCCGACCCTGATCGAGGTATTGGCGCGCATTCATCACAAATCTCCCCGCTGCATTACGCTGGAGATTGCGCCGGACATTCCCCGTTTCGGCGACCGTGAGGACATGCTGGAGCTGATTGGCAATTTGCTGGATAACGCCTGCAAGTGGGCGCAGGAACGCGTCCGCTGCCAGCTTGCCTGTGCCGAGGGTCAGCTGCGGATTACGGTGGAAGATGACGGCCAGGGTGGAGGTGCCGCTGAGTTGCAGCAACTGGCGGAACGCGGCGTGCGTCTGGATGAATCAGTGGAAGGCCACGGTTTGGGGCTCGCCATCTGCAAAGACATCGTCAAACTGTATGGCGGCGCGTTGACCTTTGGATGCGCACCTGGATTGGGCGGCTTGCAGGTGACGGTTGTCCTGCCGCTACGCTGACTGCTGCCTACAGGCGGATGAAGTAGGGGAGGGCGGCCAATACGCCGCCGATGATCACCATCAGGAGATTGCTGGAAACAAAGTAGGGGTACGCCATCAATCCCAGGCCGCACAACAAGGGAAGCGGGCTGTGTTGCTTTCTGCCGTACATGAAATAGCCCAGTCCGATGGAGCTGAACAGCAAACCCCACAGCAATGTTGCGGTATTCATCAACGTTTCTTCTATCCGTGTTATGAGGAAGTTTCGAAGTCGGCGTCATTCCGGGTGTTGCGCCAGAACTCCTGCTGGCAGGCGCGACAGTAACAACGCCCCTTGAAGGGATGCAATAATTTTTGTAGCCGGGTGCGGCGTATCTGCTCCCAGACCAAACTACCGCATCTGGGGCAACTTTCCCGCTCCTCCATTAGAGCTAAGTTGCTGGTTGGTATATTTTTCTTCGGCGATGGCTCTATTTGCAGCATAGTGAGAACCCTTTATAATTTTAATATCGTGATCATATTATAACCTGTTAACTTGAGTTTTCTATATAAAAATTTTATCAAAATTTTATCTATTTTATGAATGCTGGTTGCGCTTCAACAACCCCGGCTAAAGCGGCCAAGGCTTTCAGTGGTAGGGTATGGCGATGCCGCGCCATTATGGTCGGTACGGTGGCGATGTGTGAGGGCAATGCCTCCACTGCAAGCGCTTGCTGGTAGCGGCTGTTGTCGACCACCCATTGTGGCACCAGCGTACAACCCAGGCCGATGGCGACGCAGCCGAGGATGCCGTCGAGTGTGCCGAATTCCATTACTTCGCTGAACGGATGGCCGCATTCCCGCTGCCAGAGCAGGGCGCGTTCCCGGTACACACAACCTTCCCGGAACAAAATCAGCGGCAGATGGCAGTAATCGGTCTGGTGGGCATGAACCAGCACCAGGGTTTCCTGCAAGACTTCGCTGGTCAGCAGCTCGGGGTGTTCGACCGGGCCGCCGACGAAGGCGCAATCCAACTGGTGTTTCAACAGCTTGTCCAGCAAGCCGCCGGAAGTGTCGGTGGTCACCCGTAAATCCAGCTCCGGGTAGCTTTGCCGCAGGCTGCTCAGGGCCAGCGGCAAGCGTAAGGCGGCGAAGGTTTCCATCGCGCCGATGCGCAACTCGCCGGTTTTGTCGCCAACCTGCCGCACCGCCATGATCGCCTGACTTTCCAGTTGCAGGATCTGGCGGGCGTAATCCAGCAATACCCGCCCGGACGGGGCCAGTTCCAGCCCGCGCCCCTGGCGGTAGAACAGTTCCACCCCGACCTCTTCCTCCAGCCGCTTGATACGTGCGGTGACGTTGGACTGCACGGTATTGAGCCTGCGGGCAGCGGACAGGATGCCGCCTTCCTCCACCACGGCTTGAAACGTGCGTAATGCCTGAATCTCCATAATGCTTCTCCAAAACAGAATGTAAGCTTCTTTATTTTTCATTAGAAATGATACGACATTCACTATACATTCTGTCAAACCGATACAAGGGAGGTTGTATGGACATCAAAACAGAACGGTTGAAAGTGCTGACAGCGGGCATCTTGAGCCTGATCCTGATGCTGGGGATTGCCCGTTTCGCCTATACGCCCCTGCTGCCGGTCATGCAGCAACAGGCCGGGCTGGGTGTCGCTGCTGGCGGCTGGCTGGCGGCGATCAATTACCTCGGCTATTTCAGCGGGGCACTGATTGCCTCCCTGATCAGCGACTTGGTGTTGAAAGACCGTTTGTACCGCATCGGGCTGGTGGTGGCCGTAGTGACAACCGCCGGGATGGGGCTGACTGAAAATGTCTGGGTATGGGCCGTCTTACGCTATTTCGCCGGATTGAGCAGCGCCGCCGGTTTGTTGCTGGGGTCGGGGCTGATCCTCAACTGGCTGATACGGCATGATTTCCGCAGCGAACTGGGCATCCATTTCACCGGGCTGGGGTTGGGCATCGCCCTGTGCGCGCTGGGGGTGGAGTTGATGCAGCATTACCTGAGTTGGGATCAACAATGGCTGCTGTTCACCTTGTTGGGGGCGTTGCTGATGGTTCCGGCTTGGCGCTGGCTGCCGCCACCGGATACCAGTGGCATGACGCGTAGCGGTGCTGCCATGGTGGATAATCCGCCGGACAAAACCTTTCTGTATACCTTCATGGCCGCTTATTTCTGCGCTGGCGTGGGCTATGTGGTTAGCGCCACCTTCATTGTCGCCATTGTCGACCATCTGCCGGGGTTGGAAGGCCGGGGTTCGCTCAGTTTTCTGGTGCTGGGGCTGTCGGCGGCGCCTGCTTGCATCAACTGGGATTTGATCGCCCGCAAGGTCGGCGACCTGAACGCCTTGCTGATGGCTTTCGTATTGCAGATTGTGGGCATTTTGCTGCCGGTGATGAGCCACAATGTGCTGCTGACTTTCGCCGGGGCGGCGCTGTTTGGCGGCACCTTCATTGGCATTGTCAGCCTGGTGCTGACCATGGCAGGGCGTTATTATCCGACCCGTCCGGCCAAGATGATGGGCAAGATGACGCTTTCCTACGGCGTGGCGCAGATTGCCGCGCCCGCGCTGACCGGCGTATTGGCGGCCCGCAGCGGCGGCAGTTATGCGGATGGCTTGTATCTGGCGGCGGCGGTGATGTTGCTGGGAACCTTGCTGATCTTGCGGTTGCGTATCCGTGAATACCGGCAAGCCCGTCAGCAGGCTACGTATTGAAGGCGAAAGGCCCACTGCCCGTGCAGCGGCTTTTCCGCAGTGCAGCAAAGCACTATAATCCTCCTTTTATTGTCCGTTGTTGAGTTGATTATGCCCCTGTCTTCCCCTGCACAACGTTCCCCATTGCATACCCGCACCCTGACCATGCAAGGTTTTGCCCGTGATGACGGCCTGTTCGATATCGAAGGCCACCTGACCGATACCAAACCGTTTGACATTCCCAATGTGGATCGGGGCGGGGCCATTCCCGCAGGCGACGCCCTGCATGACATGTGGGTGCGCCTGACCATCGATCAGGAAATGGTGGTGCGGGATGCGGAGGCGGTGACGGAATGGGCACCGTTCAACCACTGCCAGGGTGGGCCGCAGACCTTCCGGCGGCTGATCGGGGTAAGGATGGGCCCTGGCTGGAACGCCAAGGTCAAGGAATTGCTGGGGGGTACGCAAGGCTGTACCCACATCACCGAAATGCTGGCGCAGATGGCGACCACCGCGTTCCAGTCGCTCTACAACCATCGCCGCGAGGAAGCCAACCGCGAACCGGGGAAAAAGCCGGTGATCCTGGACACCTGTTACGCGCTGGCCAGTGACGGCCCGGTGGTGGCGCGTCAATGGCCGCAGTTCTATCAGCTAAAACAGCAGGGTTGAGCGCCAACCCTGCCTGAAAACCGTTCGGAACAAGTGCGGGATTACACCCGCTCAATCACCATCGCAATACCCTGCCCGACACCGATACACATGGTGCACAGTGCGTAGCGCCCGCCACTGCGTTGCAACTGGTACATGGCAGTGGTGACCAAACGCGCACCACTGGCTCCCAGCGGATGCCCCAAGGCAATCGCGCCACCATTCGGATTCACCCGTTCGTCATCGTCCGCCAGCCCCAGATCGCGCAATACCGCCAGACCTTGCGCAGCAAACGCTTCGTTCAGCTCAATCACATCCATCTGCGCCAGATTTAGGCCGGTTTGCGCCAGTACCTTGCGGGTGGCGGGAGCTGGGCCCATGCCCATAATGCGCGGCGGCACCCCAGCCGTTGCCATGCCAAGAATACGTGCACGCGGCGTCAGCAGGCCGTATTGTGCGGCGCTAGCTTCATCCGCCAGCAATAACGCACATGCACCATCGTTCACGCCGGAGGCATTGCCTGCGGTGACGCTTCCGTCCGGGCGCACCACGCCGCGCAGTTTCGCCAGCTTTTCCAGCGAGGTTTCGCGCGGATGTTCGTCAAGGTTAACGATCAGCGGGTCGCCCTTGCGCTGCGGAATCGTCACCGGGGTGATTTCCTGCTCGAAAGTGCCGTCACGTTGCGCACGGGCGGCGTTCATCTGCGAACGCAGCGCCATGCGGTCTTGTGCTTCGCGTTCAATCTGGAAATCCACCGCCACGTTTTCCGCCGTTTCCGGCATCGAATCCACCCCGTATTGCTTGCGCATCAATTCATTGACGAAACGCCAGCCGATGGTGGTGTCGTAGACCGCATTGCTGCGGCTGAACGCAGTGTCAGCCTTGGGCATGACGAAGGGGGCGCGGCTCATGCTTTCCACCCCGCCAGCAATCATCAGCCCGGCTTCCCCGGCCTTGATGGCACGGGCGGCAGTGCCAATCGCATCCATGCCCGAACCGCACAAGCGGTTGACGGTGGAACCGGGTAGCTCCAGCGGCAGCCCCGCCAACAGGCTGGACATGCGCGCCACATTGCGGTTGTCTTCCCCGGCCTGGTTCGCGCAGCCGAAAATCACATCGGTGACGGCGGCCCAATCGACATTGGGGTTACGCGCCATCAGTGCCTTGAGCGGCACCGCGCCCAGATCATCGGCACGCACGCCGGACAAAGAACCGCCATAACGTCCGAACGGGGTGCGGATGGCATCACAGATAAAGGCTTGCTTCATGGGTTGGTTTCCTCCTCACGGGAAAGGTCAAACAGGCTGGTGGCTTCCAGATCCAGCACTTCGTCGTTGTCCTGGTTATGCAATTGCCAGCGCCAGCGCAGCAGCCCCAGATCAGGGCGCTTTTGCGAGCGGCGGGATTCGATCACGCTCAGGGTCAGGGTGAGCGCATCGCCGGGGCGTACCGGATGCGGCCAGCGCACATACGCCAGCCCTGGCGAGGCAAACGATTCCGACCCGGCCAGTGCCGCATCCGCAGTCAGGCGCATCGCCATCGCGCAGGTATGCCAGCCGCTGGCAATCAGGCCGTTGAATGGCCCCTGATCCGCCGCATCCTTGTGGGTATGGAACCACTGCGGATCGTAAGCAGTGGCAAATTCCACAATTTCGTGCTCGTGGACGGCGTAAGGCCCGGCAGTGATCACCTGCCCGGCGTAAAATTCACGGAATTTCATCGCGGGCTAAACTCCGGGCTGCGTTTTTCCCGTAAGGCGGCAAAGCCTTCGCGGGCATCGGCTCCACTGAAACTGAGCATTTCCAGCACCAGGGAGTGTTCAAAAGCAGGCCAAGCAGCACGCAACCAGTGGTTAAGGCTGCGCTTGGTATGCGCCAGTGCGGTTGGGCTGCCTGCGGCGAGGGTGGCGGCGATGTCCCGCGCTTTGCTAAGCAATTCCTCATCGGGAACCGCGAGGCTGACCAGGCCAATGCGCTCGGCCTCCTGCCCGTCGATGCTATTGCACAGCAGCAGGTGGTATTTGGCCTTGGCCATGCCGCACAGCAATGGCCAGATAATCGCCGCATGGTCGCCCGCCGCCACGCCCAGCTTGGTATGCCCGTCGATGATTTTGGCTTTGTGCCCGGCAATGGAAATATCCGCCAGCAGCGCCAGTGCCGCGCCCGCACCCACCGCCGCGCCATTGATGGCGGAAACCACCGGCAGGTCGCATTCCAGCATTGCCTGCACCATCACCCGCACTTCACGCATCACCCGCAACCGGGTGGTTTCGCTGTCGAGCATGTCGGCAATCAAATCCATGGTGCCGCCCGCGCAGAATGCCCGCCCGCTGCTGCGTACCAGAATGCAGCGCACCTGCGGCATGGCTTCCAACTGCGCCCAAACCGTGCCGAGGGCGGCGTGGCCTTTGGCGTCAGCGACTGGCATACCGCCTTCCGGCCCCAGCACGATTTCCGCCACGCCGTTGTCACCCATGTCGACGTACAAATTGTCCGCCAGCTCCAGTTTCATGCGGCTTCCTCCTGCACCACCCGGCTGGCACGCAGGTATGGGCTGACCCGGTAACGTTCGCCCCGGTAATGTTCATCCAGCGCTTCCAGCAGGTTGATGACGGCGTTGCTATCCCACTCCGCGAGCCATTCGAACGGGCCTGCCGGGTAATTCACGCCCAGTTTCATGGCGGCATCAGCCCCTTCCGGTGTACACACACCTTGCTGCACCGCATCGGCGGCTTCATTGATCAGCATGGCAATGGTACGGGCCACGACCAGCCCTGGGGTATCAGCAATCTGTAGCGGATTAAAGCCGAGTGCTTGCAGGCATTGCGCCACTTGCGTTTGCCATGCCGCGTCGCTGTGTTTTGAGGCAGCCCAGGCCAGGGTCGCGCCGCTTTGCTTGCTGATCGGCAAATCGAAAACCGCAATATTCTTGCCCAGTTGCGAGGCAGTACGGCCATCGCTCAAGCGCAGTTCCGCATTGCCCAGCCGCAGCCCAACCCACGGGCTGGCGGTTTCCTGCCGGTAAGCCGCACCGCTGTGTTGCAGACGTTCTGACAGCAACTCAGCCACCCGGCCCGTGCCACACAGGGTCATGGCGGGGATTTCCGGCAGCTCGACCGGATTGTGTGACGGCAGCTCCGGCTTTACGGCACCTGCGCGGTAATCGTAGAAACCATGCCCGGATTTGCGCCCCAGCAAGCCGCCGTCGACCAGCTCTTTCTGCACCAGTGAAGGCACGAAACGCTTGTCGTAGAAATTGGCTTCGTACACCGAACGGGTAACGGAAAAGTTGGTGTCATGCCCGATCAGATCCATCAGTTCGCACGGCCCCATGCGGAACCCGGCGGCACGCAGGCAGGCATCGAGCACCGCAGGCGTGGCGGCCTGTTCCTGCAACAGGGCCAGGGTTTCGGCGTAATACGGGCGGGCAATGCGGTTGACAATGAAACCGGGGGTGGATTTGGCGTAAACCGGCGTTTTGCCCCAGCTTTTGGAGAGTGCAAAAGTGGTTTCCGCCACCGCTTTGTCGGTTTGCAGGCCGGACACGACTTCCACCAGCTTCATCAGCGGCACCGGGTTGAAAAAGTGCATCCCGACCAGCCGTTGCGGGCGTTGCAGGCCGTTGGCAATGGCGGTGACCGAAATCGAGGAGGTGTTGGTCGCCAGAATGCATTCGGGGGAAACTATGCCTTCCAGTTGCTGGAACAGGCCGCGCTTGATCTCCAGGTTTTCGAGGATGGCTTCCACCACCAGCCCGGCGTTGGCCGCTTGCTCCAGCGCGTTAATTGGCTGGATGCGTTGCAACGCGGCACTGGCGGCTTCGGCACTGAGCTTGCCTTTGTCCACCAGCTTGTCGAAGGTGGTGGCCAGTTGTTCCCTGGCCTGGGCAGCAGCATTTTCACGGGTGTCAAACAGCATGACCGGGTGCCCAGCCTGGGCTGCGATCTGGACAATGCCAGCACCCATAATGCCAGCACCGACCACGAGCACCGGGGTTTGATTCAGGTTTTGCGTATTCATGCGGCAGGTATCCAGTTGGCAGGGCGTTTTTCAAGAAAGGCGGCGAAACCTTCGCGGGCTTCGTCAGTGCCACGTACACGGCTAATGGTTTGCGCGGTCAGCTCCAGCTCGCTATCGGTCATGTCACCGACCGGCAGGCGGGCGTAGAGCTGCTTGATTTCGCGCAGGGCATTCGGGCCGCTGGCCAGCAATTCGGTCACGGTGGCGTCCACGGCTGCATCGAGTTGGTCGGCGTCGACCACCTGTTGCACCAACCCCAAGCGCAAGGCTTCGTCAGCGCGAATGCGGGTGGTGGTCATGGCCAGGCGTTGCGCCTGCCGCTTGCCAACCGCATTGATGACGTAAGGGCCAATCACAGCGGGCAGAATGCCGAACTTGGCTTCGCTAATCGCAAAGCTGGCATTGTCCGCAGCAATGGCGATGTCGCAGGCACAGACCAACCCGGTGCCGCCACCCAATGCGGCACCTTGCACCCGCGCAATCACCGGTTTGGGCGCGCTCTGGATGCAGGCGAACATGCCCGCAAAACCGCGCGCGTCTTCCAGGTTCCAGTCGAAGGAAGCCTGGCTTGCGCGTTGCATCCACTGCAAATCGGCTCCGGCGCTGAAATGCTTGCCGTCACCGGCGAGGATAATGACGCGCACATTGTCATCTTCGGCCAGTTGGGTGAAAGCCTGATCCAGCTCCTTCACCATTACATCGTCGAAAGCATTAAAGACCGAGGGGCGCGACATGGTGACCTGCATCACGCCGGGGGCGCGCTGGCTAACGGCAATCGTCTGAAAATCGTGACTGTTGTTCATTAGTACGTCTCCAGATGCAGACGGCCCTGCTGTTTCAGCTCGGCACCGAGTTTGTCCCAGTTCAGCCCGGCATGATTGGCAATGTCGTGCAGTGTCTTGACCACGCCTTCTTCCATGCTTTTCAGGCCGCAGACGAAGATGCTGGTATTCGGGTCTTGCAACAGTAGGGAGAGGTCGGCGGCGCGTTCACGCATCACATCCTGCACGTAGCGTTTCGGCTGCTCGGGGATGCGTGAGAAAGCGAAGTTGATGTCGATGAAATCTTTCGGCAGTTTTTGCAGCGGGCCGAAATACGGCAGTTCCTGCGGGGTGCGTGCGCCGAAAAACAGCATCAGCTTGCCACTTTCAAACTTGCCGCTGTTGCGCAGCCGCCGCCGCCATTCGGTCATGGCACGCATCGGCGCGCTGCCGGTGCCGGTGCAGATCATCACAATATTGGAATGCGGGTGGTTGGGCATCAGGAAGGTGGAGCCGAACGGGCCGATCACCTGCACCTTGTCGCCCACCTTCAGGTCGCACATGTAGTTGGAAGCCACCCCGCGCACCGGCTTGCCGTCATGGTCTTCCAGCACGCGCTTGATGGTCAGGGAAATATTGTTGTAGCCGGGGCGCTCACCATTGCGTGGGCTGGCGATGGAATACTGGCGGGCATGGTGCGGCTTGCCTTTGGCGTCCGTTCCCGGCGGAATGATGCCGATGGATTGCCCTTCCAGCACCGGGAAGGTTTGCGTGCCAAAATCCAGCACAATGTGGTGGGTATCGTACTGATGCCCGACATCGGTGACGCGCACATTCCCGGCGACTGTGGCGGTAATGTACGGCTGTGCGGATTTGGGGCCGAACAGGTTGGTATACGGGTGTGCGGCTGACCACGGCGGCACGCTGGCGTTGTATTGCCCGCTGTTGAAAGTATCGGTATCAGCGGATGTTGTGCTGGCGGTGTTGGTTGGCGGCGTGGCTGGTGCTGCTTCAGCAGTCACGCCCCATTCTGCCAATTGTCCGGCAGAGAGTTCCGGGGGCAATTCCTCCCAGCCGAATTGCTCTTCCAGGCTGTAAACACGCTGGCGTGGCATATGGCGCCAGTTGTCGATTGAACCGGTCGGGCAAGGCGGCACGCAGGCCAGACAGAAATTGCACTTGGTGGCGTCAACGACGTAATTGCTGGCATCGTGGGTGATCGCATCCACCGGGCAGGTCGCTTCGCAGGTATTGCAGCGGATGCAGATTTCAGGGTCTATCAGGTGTTGTTGGAACACCTCGGGGCTGGCGGTTTCCATTGCGCCTCCTAAAGCAGGTTATGTGTTATTGCATGCATCAAGACAGTGGGTGAGGGCAGAAAGCCCCCACGCGCACCGCTTTGAGGAGAGGAGTCAAACGTTAATCAGTTGAAGCGCACGTATTCGAAATTGACCGGCTGGCGGTTGATGCCCATCACCGGCGGCGCAATCCAGTTGGCGAATTTGCCCGGTTCCACCACACGCCCCATCAGGCTGGCGACGAAGGCGCGGTCAGACTCGCTGGGCAGCCATTCGTGGTTGCGTGCATTCCATTCGTTGTCACTGATGACCTGGCCTTGCGGGTTCACTTTCACGCCTTTGAGGGCGCCGATATTGCGGTGGAAAGCTTTGTGCGGAACGTTCAGGCGGAACGGGATGCCTGCTTTTTCGATGACTTTGTTCCAACGTTCCACACCGGATTTGCTGTCGGTGATGTAGTCGTCGCGCAGCACTTCGTTGAGCGCATTGAGCATCGGCACTTCTTTCTCGCGCAACTGGCCATCACGCAATTCCAATACCCGGTAAGAGTCATTGCGTAACTGATGGTCGTCGGTGCGTTTGCCTTCTTCGAAACGGCCTTTCAAGCCGGTGGTATAGAAGGTGGCGGCATTACTGGACTCATCCGCGCCGAACAAATCGATGGTGACGCTGAAATGGAAGTTCAGGTAACGCTGGATGGTTGGCAGATCGATCACACCTGCGGCACGCAGCTTGGCCGGGTCATCGGT
Source organism: Candidatus Thiothrix phosphatis (assembly GCF_035668035.1). NCBI lineage: Bacteria > Pseudomonadati > Pseudomonadota > Gammaproteobacteria > Thiotrichales > Thiotrichaceae > Thiothrix > Candidatus Thiothrix phosphatis. The sequence continues at coordinate 25,162 of NZ_JAYMYJ010000150.1, forward strand.
TTTCAGCTCGTTCATCGCTTGGCAGGTACGCTGGATCACGCGGGAAATGCCGGATTCACCCACGAACATGTGGTGCGCTTCCTCGGTCAGCATGAACTTGGTGGTGCGCGCCAGCGGGTCAAAGCTGGATTCCGCCAACGCGCACAACTGGAACTTGCCGTCACGGTCGGTGAAATAGGTGAACATGAAGAAGCTCAACCAGTCCGGGGTTTCTTCATTGAAGGCTTCCAGAATACGTGGGTTGTCAGTCTGGCCGCTGCGGCGTTCCAGCAGGGCTTCGCCTTCTTCACGGCCATCCTTGCCGAAGTATTTGTGCAGCAGGTAAACCATTGCCCACAGGTGGCGGCCTTCTTCCACATTCACCTGGAACAGGTTACGCAGGTCGTACTGGCTGGGCGCGGTCAGGCCCAGGTGACGTTGCTGTTCCACGGAGGCCGGTTCGGTGTCGCCTTGGGTGACGATAATGCGGCGCAGGTTGGCACGGTATTCGCCAGGGACATCCTGCCATGCCGCTTCGCCCAGATGGTCGCCAAAATGGATTTTACGGTCTTGCTCGGCGGGATTGAGGAAAATGCCCCAACGGTAATCCGGCATTTTTACATGGCCGAATTGCGCCCAACCCTGTGGGTCAACGCTGACGGCGGTGCGCAGGTAAACGTCGAAGTTGGTGGAACCGTCCGGCCCCATATCCTGCCACCAGTCGAGGTAGCTGGGTTGCCAGCGTTCCAGGGCGCGTTGCAGGGTGCGGTCTTCCTTCAGATTGACGTTATTCGGAATTTTTTCCTGATAATCGATAGTGGACATAGTGTGGTCTCCTCCTGGGGGTTTGCTTATACGCGGTTCCAATCGAACTGGGCTTTGTCGCCTTTGCCGTAAACTTTCAGTGCGCCTTTCTCGCCGACGGCATTGGGGCGCTGGAAGATCCAGTTCTGCCACGCGGTCAGGCGGCCAAAGATGCGGGTGAACATGGTTTCCGTACCGTTGAAGCGCAGGTTGGCTTCCAGCCCGGTGAGTGCATCGGGGGACATGGCAACACGCTCTTCGATGGCGATACGCACTTCATCCGCCCAGTCGATGTCGTCCGGGTTGCTGGTGATCAGGCCGAGGGCGAAAGCGGCGTCAGCGTCGAGCGCACGGCCTGCCTGTTCGCGTACAGCGGTGATGGCTGGCTCTTCCTCGTAGAAACGGCGCGCGATACGGCTTTGGTCAGTCGCCATCGGGTACAGGCCGAAGTTGGCTTCGGAAACGGTGATGGTGGGGGTTTTCCCAGGCTCATCCGGCAGCATCAGCTGATAGCTGCGGTCACAGGCCAGCGCCAGTTCCAGGAAGGTGCCCGCAAAGCAGGAACCTTCCTCAATCAGCGCAAACAGGCTGCGGGAAGACACATCCAGACGGCTGAGGGTGCGGCGCAACAGGCCAATGGTTTCACGCACAAACCAGTGGTTCTGGTTGACCATCAGGGTGTTATCCATCGCCAGCACCTGGGCTGCATCGCCCGTGGTCTTGAGCAACCAGATACCTGCCTCAGGTTCATTGGTGCGCATGGAAAGGATCGCGTCCTCCAGTTCACGCGCCAGCACCAGCGGATACCAGTTGGAACCGGCGGCTTCAATGCCTGCGACAGTGGTCGGCTGTTCGCCTTCCGGTGCCTTGATGGTGAAAGTGGCGGTGCGTGCAGTACGGTCAATGTCAACGGTGACATAGGTGTAACGCAGTGCATCTTCGGCAATCACGCGGTTCAGCGGTGTCAGTTTGACGCCTTGTGCACTGGCCGGGCGGTCGCTTTGTGCGGCCAGTTCCAGCGCACGGGCCTGTACGGCCTGCTGGAATACGGCAGGCTTGGCGATGTCGTCCACCAGACGCCATTCCTTGGCTTTCTTGCCACGCACGCCTTCGCTGACGGTGCAGAAAATGTCCGCCAGATCGTGACGCACATGGCGCTTGTCGGTGACGCGGGTGAGGCCACCGGTGCCTGGCAGTACGCCGAGTAATGGCACTTCCGGCAGGCTGACCGCACTGGAATGGTCATCGACCAGGATGATTTCATCGCAGGACAGGGCCAGTTCATAACCGCCGCCAGCACACGCACCGTTTACGGCGGCAATGAATTTCAGGCCGCTGTAGCGGGAGGAATCTTCCAGACCGTTGCGGGTTTCATTGGTGAACTTACAGAAGTTGACTTTCCAGGCATGGCTGCTGACGCCCAGCATGAAAATGTTCGCGCCGGAGCAGAACACGCGGTCTTTCAGGCTGGTGACGACAACGCTGCGCACTTCCGGGTGTTCGAAACGGATGCGGTTGATGGCGTCATTGAGTTCAATGTCGACACCGAGGTCATAGCTGTTGAGTTTGAGTTTGTAGCCGGGGCGCAGGCCACCGTCTTCATTGAAGTCAGCGCCGAGTGTGGCGACAGGGCCATCAAATGAAAGTGACCAGTGTTGGTATTGGGAAGGGTCTGTCTGGTAATCGACACGGGTGGTGGTAGTCACGGAATATCCTCCTGAAAGCACTATACTGCATTGATTGATGTGTTCATGGCTTGCAGTATAGTGCAGTATTTTTCAGGAGGTCAATAGCTATTATGCATAAAAATGCATATTGACAGGATCGTAAAAGGTTTACTGGGGCATTTGCAGTGCATCCCGCATCATGTCGCGCAGCTTGAGGAAGCTTTCCGCCTCGGATTGCGCGCTGGTGTCCAGCTTGAATTGCGCCTTGGAATAAAAGGTGCTGCGGGCGTCGAGGATGTGCTTGAGGTCGTCCATCGCTTCCTTGCTGCCGCCGGACATGGGGCGGAAATCGCCCTGCGCCATCACCCGTTGCATGTGGTCTTCCGGCGTGGCCTGCAACCAGACAGTGGTGCAATGTGACAGTAACTCATTGAAAGTGACAGGGTCTGACACCAGCCCGCCAGGGGTGCAGATGACCGCTTCCGGGTAAAGCTGGATGGCTTCCTCGATGGCGCGGCGTTCGTAACGGCGGTAAGCGTTCATGCCGTACAGCGCCTGGATTTCGGCGATGCTGCAACCGGCGAACTTTTCGATTTCGCGGCTCAGTTCCACGAATGGAAAGCCGAGGTCTTCCGCCAGCATCCGCCCCAGCGTGGACTTGCCCGCGCCGCGCAGACCGATCAGCGCAATACGCGGGCTGAGGATGTTGGCGTTACTGGTTTCACCTAATAACTCAGTGATTTTAACGCGGATTTCACGCAGGGTTTCCTCGCTCTGGTTTTCCAGCAGGGCGCGGATCATCAGGCATTCCGGCGAGTCCGTGGTGAAATCGCCGACCAGTTCAGTGAGGTTGGTTTGCAAGGCTTCGGCAATTTGCAGCAACACCATAATGGAGGCGTTGCCTTCGCCGTATTCCAGATTGGCCAGATGGCGTTCCGACACGCCCGCGCTGATGGACAGCGCCTTGCGGGTGATGCCGCGCCGTGAGCGCAGGGCGCGTATCCGCTCGCCCAGGGCAACCAGGAAGGGGTGTTTGTCTTCGGCTGTTGGGGGGGAGCCTGCCCCGGTAGCCGCATGGGAAATGTGTGCAGTCATTTGCATACTCCTAAATGAGTTCGCTAAAAACATGCAATATAGTGCTTGACAGAGTTCATGAGCAGCGATATTGTTCTTGCATGCAAGATAATTCATGTCGATTGAATTATCAAGTTACGGCACATGCATAGCGGAAGGAGGATAGCGCATGTCAGCAATGGAATTTCGTCAACAGGTCAAGCAATTGACAGGTCAGCTCGCCGGGCGGGCGCTCGACAGTGAGTTGCAAGCTTGGCTAAACCGTGAACACGGTGTTGGCAGCCCCACCTACAGCCAATTGCGTCAATCCTGCCAACGTGGGGTGGCGGAGGGCTGGCTATGCGAACGGGAAGCCGCCGGTATCCGTTACGGGCGCATTTTCAAGCCAGACAAGGAGTTGAACGGCTTTTCCGTGGATGTGGTGGATATGAACGATCTGGCCGGGCCGCATCACCGTCACCCCAATGGAGAAATCGACCTGATTATGCCGCTGGACGACGCTGCCGAATTCGACGCCCATGGCGCAGGCTGGCTGGTGTATCCGCCGGATAGCACCCACTTCCCCACTGTCAGCAAAGGCCGTGCGCTGGTGCTGTACCTGCTGCCCCAGGGCAGTATCGAATTTACCAAAACAGGTGTGACCCCATGACTGAATTGCTTCAAAACTACCTCGGCGGCCGCTGGCAAACTGGCACCGGCGCTGGCGCGACCTTGACTGATCCGGTGTTGGGCACGCCGTTGGTGCGCATCGACGCCAGCGGGCTGGACTTGGCGGAAGGTTTCGCCTTTGCCCGCGAACAAGGTGGCAAGGCCTTGCGCGCCATGACCTACCGCGAACGCGCCGCCATGCTCAGTGCGGCGGTAAAAGTGCTGCAAGCCAACCGTGATGCGTATTTCGACATTTCCACCGCCAATAGCGGCACGGTCAAGAATGACAGTGCGGTGGATGTGGATGGCGCGATTTTCACCCTGGGGCAATACGCCAAAATGGGTGACAGCCTGGGTGAGCGCCATTACCTGCTGGATGGGGAACTGGCGCGGCTGGGCAAGGACCCGTTGTTTCAGTCGCAACATATCCTGACCCCGACCCGTGGGGTGGCGCTGTTTATCAATGCCTTCAACTTTCCGGCTTGGGGTTTGTGGGAAAAAGCGGCTCCGGCGCTATTGTCCGGCGTGCCAGTGATTGTCAAACCCGCCTCTGCCACCGCCTGGCTGACCCAGCGCATGGTGCAGGATGTGGTGGAAGCAGGCGTGTTGCCCACCGGGGCGCTGTCCATTATTTGCGGCAACCCGGATGGCCTGCTGGATCAGTTGCAGCCGTTTGATGTGGTGTCATTCACCGGCTCGGCGTCGACAGCGGCCAAAATCCGTTCGCATCCAGCTGTGGTGAGGCATTCGGTACGGGTGAATATTGAAGCCGACAGCATTAATTCTGCCCTGCTGCTGCCGGATGCTTCCCCAGAAGCCTTTGATTTGCTGGTGAAAGAAGCAGTGCGCGAAATGACGGTCAAATCCGGCCAGAAATGCACCGCGATCCGCCGTATTTTCGTGCCCGAAGCCCTGTATGACGCCGCCGCTGCGGGTATCAGCGCGCGTCTGGGGCGTACTACCGTCGGCAATCCACGCAGCGAAGGTGTGCGCATGGGGGCAGTGGTCAGCCAAAGCCAATTGGCTTCCATTCAGGAAGGTCTGGGTCTGCTGAAAACCCAGGCGGAAACCTTGTATGACGGCGCACAGCAGGCACTAGTGGATGCGGATTCTAGCGTAGCCTGCTGTATCGCGCCGACCCTGCTGGGTGTGCGCCATGCGGATGAGGCCACCCTGGTACATGACGTGGAAGTGTTCGGCCCGGTGGCCACCCTGATTGCTTACCGCGACCTGGAGCATGGGCTGCAACTGGTGCGGCGTGGGCAGGGTTCGTTGGCGGTTTCCCTGTACGGTGACGACCCGGCGGCGCTGGCCAGCACAGCGGTGGAACTGGCGGACAGCCACGGGCGCGTGCATGTGATTTCCCCGGAAGTCGGTGCGCTCCATACCGGGCATGGCAATGTGATGCCGCAATCCCTGCACGGCGGCCCCGGCCGCGCCGGTGGTGGCGAGGAACTGGGCGGATTGCGTGCCCTGAATTTCTACCACCGTCGCAGTGCGGTGCAGGCCAGCACCAACGTGCTGGAAAAGCTGTAAACCCTGTGCGCTTTTCCCGCCCGCCAAAACCATAAGAACGGTCATAGAACGAACATCGGCAAGGCTATCGAGGAGGATGACCTGATGAGTATTGAGGAGATTGCCATCCCCGGCAAGGTATTCAATTTCGCCCAGCATTTGCTGGAATGTAATGCGCAACGGCACGAGAAAATTGCCTACATCGACGATGACGGCACGATGAGTTACGGCGAATTGGCTGCGAAAGTGCAGCAACTGGCCGCTGGTCTGACGACCCTGGGTTTACGCCGTGAAGAGCGGGTGTTGCTGCTGATGCATGACTGCAATGACTGGATTGTCAGCTTTTTAGGGGCGATGTATGCCGGGTTTGTGCCGGTGGCGGTCAATACCCTGCTGACAGCGGACGATTACGCCTACATGCTGGAACATTCCCGTGCGCAGGCTGCGCTGGTCTCCGGTGAATTGCTGCCGACCCTGACCGCCGCCATGACCCGCAGCGACCATGAAGTGAAAAAGCTGGTCGTGTCGCATCCGGCCACGCCTTTGCATCCTTCCGAAGTGGAATTCAACAACTTCCTGCAAGCGCACTCACCGCTGTTCAAGGCGGTCGCCACCTGTGGGGATGACCCCGGTTTCTGGCTGTATTCCTCCGGCTCGACTGGCCGCCCCAAGGGAACCGTGCATACCCACGCCAACCCGTACTGGACGGCGGAACTCTACGGCAAGCGTACCCTGGGTGTGCGTGAGGACGATGTGTGCTTTTCCGCCGCCAAATTGTTCTTTGCCTACGGCTTGGGCAATGGGCTGAGTTTCCCCATGAGTGTCGGGGCAACCACGGTGCTGATGGGCGTGCGGCCCACGCCAGCGGCGGTTTTCCAGCGCTGGGTTAAACATCAGCCAACCATCTTCTTTGGCGCGCCGACCGGGTTTGCCGGGATGCTGGCCAACCCGGAATTGCCCACGCGTGAGCAGGTGTCATTGCGGCTGGCGTCATCCGCAGGCGAAGCCCTGCCTGCCGAAATCGGCGAGCGTTTCACCGAACGTTTCGGGGTGGAAATCATTGATGGGATCGGTTCCACCGAAATGCTGCATATTTATATTTCTAACCGTCCTGGGCAGGTGCGTTACGGCACCACCGGTTGGCCAGTGGAGGGCTACGAAATCGCCCTGCGGGATGAGGATGGTCTGGCCGTAGCCGATGGCGAAGCAGGTGACCTGTATGTCAAAGGCCCCAGTTCCGCCCTGATGTACTGGAATAACCGCGCCAAAACCCGCGAAACTTTCCAGGGTGGCTGGACCAAAAGCGGCGACAAATACGTACACAATCCTGACGGCACTTACACCTACGCCGGGCGCAGTGACGACATGTTGAAAGTCAGTGGCATTTACGTCTCGCCGTTCGAGGTGGAAGCCACCCTGATCCAACATCCGGCGGTGCTGGAAGCGGCGGTGGTAGGCAAGACTGATATTGATGGGCTGGTCAAGACCAAGGCGTTCATTGTGCTGAAAGACGACAGCGAGATTGACGAGGCCGCGTTGAAAGCCGAGCTGAAAGCCTTCGTCAAGGAACGGCTGGCCCCTTACAAATACCCACGCTTTATGGAATTCGTCACTGAGTTGCCGAAAACTGCCACTGGCAAAATCCAGCGTTTCAAGCTGCGTGAGATGGAGGCGCAGGCGGCATGAGCGGGGCAGTGCAGTTTGCCGACATTGACTGGGCAGGCCGCCCGGTCAGCATCGAATACCAATGGGTAGGGGTGGATAATCCGACCACGCCGCTGCTGGTGTTCCTGCATGAAGGGCTGGGTTCGCGCAGCATGTGGCGTGCGTTTCCTGCAACCCTGTGCGAAACCCTGGGTTGTCGTGGGCTAGTGTATTCACGCCCGGCTTATGGGCAGTCCACCCCGCGTGCGGCGGATGAGCACTGGCAGCCGGATTTCATGCATCGGCAGGCGTATGAAGTGTTGCCCGCGTTCCTGCAAGCCGTGGGCGTGGAAGGTGGCCAACAACCCTTGTGGCTGTTTGGGCACAGCGACGGCGCTTCGATTGCCCTGCTGTATGCCGCGCGTTTCCCACAGCAACTGGCCGGAGCAATAGTGCTGGCTCCGCATATCAAGGTGGAAGACATCACCATCCAGAGCATTGAGCAGGCCCGCGAGGTTTACCGCAGCACTGACCTGCCTGCCAAACTGGGGCGTTACCATCAGGACCCGGATTCGGCCTTCTGGGGCTGGAACGACATCTGGTTGCATCCGGATTTCCGCACCTGGTCGATTGAGGCTGAACTGGCACACATCCAGTGCCCATTGCTGGCCATACAGGGGCTGGATGACGAATACGGCACCTTGGCGCAAATCCACGGCATTGCCACATGCGCCCCGCAAACCCAACTGATAGAGCTGAACAACTGTGGACATTCCCCGCACCGTGATCAGGCTGAGGAGCTGATCCGGGTCACTGCGGACTTCATTCATCAACACTAGCGATCCCGAATTTATCCTGGAGGAGGAACCCTATGAAATTATTCCGTGCCACTGTGCTGGCAGCCGCCGTCCTGTGCGCAACATCTGCCCATGCTGATGACAAACCCCTGAAAGTGGGGCTGATGCTGCCCGCCACCGGCACTTACGCCACGCTGGGCAGCGCCATTGAAAATGGTTTCAAGCTGTATGTGGATGAAAACGGCGGCAAGCTGGGTGGCCGCGATGTTGAATACGTCAAGGTGGATGATGAGTCCGACCCGGCCAAGGCAACCGATAATGTCAACAAACTGATCAAGGGCGACAAGGTGGATGTGCTGGTCGGCACGGTGCATTCCGGGGTGGCCGCCGCCATGGCCAAAACCGCCAAGGATACCGGCACTTTGCTGGTGGTGCCTAACGCTGGGGCCGATGCGATCACCGGCCCGCTGTGTGCGCCGAATATCTTCCGCACCTCGTTCACCAACTGGCAGCCGGGCTACGCGATGGGCGAAGTGATGGCGGAAAAAGGCTACAAGAAAGTTGTCACTATTACCTGGAAATATGCCGCCGGGGATGAATCCGTCAATGGCTTCAAGGAGGCATTTGAAAAGAAGGGTGGTGAAGTGGTGAAGCAACTCAGCCTGCCGTTCCCGAATGTGGAGTTTCAGGCGTTGCTGACTGAGATTGCCGCGACCAAACCGGATGCGGTTTACACTTTCTTTGCCGGGGCGGGGGCGGTCAAATTCGTCAAGGATTACAAGGCCGCTGGGTTAATGGGCAGCATTCCACTGTACGGCGCGGGCTTCCTCACCGATGGCACCCTGAAGGCGCAAGGCGGCGCGGGCGAAGGGCTGATGACCACCTTGCATTACGCGGACGAGCTGGATGTGCCCAAGGACAAAACCTTCCGCGCAGCTTACAGCAAAGCCTATGACGCGCAGCCGGATGTGTACGCGGTGCAGGGCTACGACGCCGCCCAGGTGCTGAAGATCGGCCTGGATGCGGTCAAGGGCGATGTCAGCAAGACCGCCGAGATTGCCGCCGCTGTGGAAGCCGCTGAAATCGACAGCCCGCGCGGCAAGTTCACCTTCTCCAAGGCGCATAACCCGGTGCAGGACATTTACCTGCGTGAAGCCAAGGGCGAAAAGAACCCGGAGGTGAGCGTTGCCTCCAAAGCCCTGGCTGACCCGGCAAAAGGCTGCCGGATGTAACCCATTTTCCCCCAGATCCCAACCCTTCCCTTGTATGGGGAAGGGCTTCACGAGAGAGGAGGAACTTCAACATGGATTTTTCCATATTTCTGATCCAGTGCCTGAATGCGCTGCAATACGGCCTGTTGCTGTATCTGGTGGCGATGGGCCTGACGCTGATTTTCGGCATTATGGGCGTCATCAATCTGGCGCATGGCAGCTTCTATATGGTCGGCGCGTACATGGCGTTTGCGCTGGCTCCGCTGGTGGGTGGCAATTTCTTTGCCACCCTGCTGGTGGGGGTGGCGCTGGCGGCGGTGCTCGGCTATTTGCTGGAATGGGCGTTTTTCAGTTTCCTGTACGAACGCGAGCATTTGCAGCAGGTGCTGATGACTTACGGGCTGATCCTGGTGTTTGAGGAACTGCGCAGCCTGTTGGTGGGTGACGATGTGTATGGGGTGACACCGCCGGATTTTCTGGCGGGCAGCATTGCGCTGGGTGATGTCATGACCTACCCGGTGTACCGGCTGTTTGTCTCGGCGGTGTGCCTGTTGTTGGCGCTTGGCATGTATCTCGTGTTCACCCGCACCCGGCTGGGGATGATGATCCGCGCCGGTAGCGTCAACCGTGAAATGGTGCAGTCGCTGGGGATCGACATCCAGTTTCTGTACCGGGTGGTGTTTGCCGCCGGTGTCGCGATTGCTGCGTTTGCCGGGATGGTGGCCGCACCGATTTCGTCGGTTTACCCCGGCATGGGCAATCAGGTGCTGATCATCTGTTTTGTGGTGGTGGTGATTGGTGGCATTGGCTCGATCCGCGGGGCGTTTTTCGCTGCCTTGCTGATCGGGCTGGTGGATACGTTTGGCAAGGTGTTATTGCCGCAGGCTTCCGGCGTGCTGGTGTATGTGCTGATGGCGCTGATCCTGCTGTGGAAACCGAACGGCCTGTTCAAGGCAGCGGGGTAAGGCATGGGACACATAGACAAAGGCAAATTGCTGTTTACCGGCGGGGTGTTTCTGGCACTGGCGCTGTACCCACTGGTGGCGGAAAGCTATGGCATCGATCTGGTGACCAAAATCATGATTTACGCGATTCTGGCGCTGAGTTTGGAATTGCTGGTCGGCAGTACCGGGCTGGTGTGTTTCGGGCAGGCGGCGTTCTTCGGCATTGGCGCGTATGCGGCGGTGTTGCTGTCGCCGGAAAGCGAGGCGGCAGGCTGGTGGTGGTTGCTTCCGGCGAGTGTGGCCGCAGCAGCGTTATATGCGCTGTTTGTCGGCGCATTGTCGCTGCGTACCAAGGGCGTGTATTTCATTATGGTGACGCTGGCGTTTGCGCAAATGGCCTATTACGTGGTGCATGACACCCCGCTGGGCGGCGGCACCGATGGCATTTACCTGTACTTCAAGCCAGGCCTGGATACGCTGGTGGATCTGGGTAATCCGTACATCCTGTACTTTTTCACCCTGGTGTTCCTAGTGTGGACGTTTGTGTTCCTGGCGATCCTGTTGCGCTCGCATTTCGGGCGGGTGCTGGCCGGTATCCGTATCAATGAGCAACGTATGCAGGCTTCCGGTTTTTCCACTTACCCGTTCAAGCTGGCGGCGTTTGTGACCTCAGGCGGTATCGCGGGGCTGGCTGGCTTTTTGTTTGCGGTGCAGGACGGTTTCGTCAACCCGGAAATGATGAGCTGGCATCTCTCCGGTGCCTTGCTGGTGATGATTATCCTCGGCGGGCTGGGGCATTTGCACGGAGCCTTGATCGGCGCGTTCGTGTTCGTGTTTTTGCAGGAGTTGTTCAAGTCGGAAGCGGTGTTCGGCGACTTTGCCAAGCACTGGCATCTGGGGTTGGGCCTGACCATTATTGCGTGCGTGGCCTTGCTGCCCAGAGGCTTGGTGGGGCTGCCGGAAATGTTGCATCAGCGCCTGTTTGGTTTCAGCCAACGCGCCAAAGGCAAAGCGAATGGCAAACTGCCGGACAACACTGCCACGGAGGAAGCCGTATGAGTCACCCTGAAGTGTTACTGCGCGGTAGCAAGATTCTCCAGCGCTGGGGCGGGCTGGTTGCCGTCAATGAAGCCAGCATCGAAATCGCACGCGGTACGGTGCACGCCGTCATCGGCACCAATGGCGCGGGCAAGTCCACCCTGATCAATATCCTTTCCGGGGAAATCACCCCCACCGGCGGCAAGATCGAGCTGCTGGGCAAGGATATTACCCGCTGGTCGCAGCCACGCCGCGCCCGCAATGGCCTGGGGCGCAGTTATCAGCGCAACACCATCTTTCCCGATTTCACTGTATTCGAGAACTGTCGGCTGGCAGCGCAAGCACAGGTGCATCGCCCCTGGGTGTGGTGGAACGATGCGCAGAAATGCCGCCACAGCGTTGATGCCGCGCGCAAGGCGATTACCCAGGCCGGACTGGAAGACGTCGCCGAACGCCCCGCCGGTTTGCTGTCGCACGGGCAGAAACGCCAGTTGGAAATCGCCATGTGTCTGGCCACCTGCCCACAGGTGTTGCTGCTGGATGAGCCGCTGGCAGGCATGGGTGCGGAAGAAACCGAGCGTATGTTGACCCTGCTGAACCAGCTCAAACAGGGTCACGCCATCCTGCTGGTGGAACACGATATGGATGCGGTTTTCCGCATTGCCGATTGCATTACGGTCATGGTCAACGGGGTGGTGATCGCTTCGGATACGCCGGATAACATCCGCACCAACCCCGAGGTGCAAACCGCCTATCTGGGAGGGCACTGAGCATGAGTGCATTCGAACACATTATCGACGCCCGCGACCTGCACGCCTGGTACGGTTCCAGCCATGTGTTGCACGGCATTGACTTCCAGATCGGCTGCCGCGAAACCGTCGGTTTGCTGGGGCGCAATGGCATGGGTAAATCTACCCTGATCCGCAGCCTGCTGGGGCATGTGAAACAGCGCGATGGGCATATCGCCTTTTTCGGCCAGGATATGTCCAAAGCCAAGCCGCACGAAGTCGCCCGCCTCGGCGTGGCCTATGTCCCGGAAGGGCGCGGCGTGTTCCCCAACCTGACGGTGCGTGAAAATCTGGTCATGGCGGCGCGCCCCAACCGCGATGGCAATTACGAATGGACGTATGAGCGGATTCTGGAAACCTTCCCGCGTTTGCAGGAACGCATTAGCCATCTCGGTGGGCAGTTGTCCGGCGGCGAACAGCAGATGCTCTCGATTGGCCGCGCCTTAATGACCCACCCGCAACTGGTGATTCTGGACGAAGCCACTGAAGGTCTGGCTCCATTGATTGTGGAAGACATCTGGCGGGTGATCGGCGTGATCCGCGACAGCGGCATTGCCACCCTGATTGTCGACCGCAATTACCACAAGGTGCTGGCTCATAGCGACCGGGCCGTGGTGATGCAAAAAGGGCAGATTGTGCTGCATGGCAAGGCGGATGCGGTCGCCCACAGCAGCGAGTTGGCTGGTTACTTGGGCGTATGACGCATCCCTGGCAAGAGGAAAAGGAGGAAGGCATCATGCAAAACGCCACAGTCCCACAGGTAGTCGGCGGCGGCCCCAAAAAGATCTTGTACACCCTGAGCACGCTCAAGCGCATTGGCTTGCTGCAATCGGCCAAGGCGCTGACCTCGCACAATGCCTGCAAAGCCTGCGGGCTGGGCATGGGCGGGCAGCGCGGCGGCATGACCAATGAGCTGGATGAATTCCCTTCCGTGTGCAATAAGAGCGTGCAGGCGCAAAGCACCGACATCCAGCCGCCGATCCCGGAGGAACTGTTTGCCCGCCATGGCCTGAAGGATTTCCAGGAATTGTCCGGGCGCGAGCTGGAAAAACTGGGGCGGCTGGGTACACCGCTGTTCAAGGCGGCGGGGGCTAGTCATTTCACCCCGGTTGACTGGGATGCAGCTTTGCACAAGGCGGCGGAAGTCATGCGGCAAACCGACCCGCAGCGCAGCTTTTTCTATGCTTCTGGGCGTTCCTCCAATGAGGCGGGCTTTGTGCTGCAACTGCTGGCGCGGCTGTACGGCACCAACAATGTCACCAACTGTTCCTATTACTGCCATCAGGCTACCGGGATGGCGATGGGCAATAGTCTGGGAACAGGCACGTCGACGGTGGATTTGCACGACCTGACCGGCTGTGACCTGGTCTTTGTGATTGGCGCGAACCCGGCCTCCAACCACCCGCGTTTCATCCACAAATTGCAGGCAGTGCGTGAGCGTGGCGGCCAGGTGGTGGTGATCAACCCGGCCAAAGAACCGGGGATGGTGAAATTCGCCCTGCCGAAAAGCGCCAAATCGCTGTTGCAAGGCGGCTCGGAAATTGCCAGCGAATACCTGCAACCCCGTATCGGCACCGACTTATGGCTGTTCAAGGGGCTGGCCAAGGCCTTGCTGGAAAACCAGGGGGCGGACTGGGATTTTATTGATCATCACACGCAAGGTTTCGATGCGTTCGCCACCGACCTGCATAGCACGGACTGGGGCAGCATTGTTGCCGCCTGTGGCATTGCCCAGGCAGAAATTGAGCGGGTTGCCGCGCTGTATGCCAAAGCGTCGCACGCGGTGTTTGCCTGGGGCATGGGCATGACCCACCACGTCAATGGGGTGGAAAACATTGAATACATCGCCAATCTTGCCTTGCTGCGTGGCATGGTGGGCAAACCGTATGCGGGCCTGCTGCCCTTGCGCGGGCACAGCAATGTGCAGGGTATCGGCACAGTCGGGGTGAAGCCGGAACTGCCGGATTACATGCTGCATGGGCTGGAACAGCATTTCGGGGTAAAACTGCCCGCCGCACCCGGCATGGATACGCTGGCTTCGCTGGAAGCCGCCCACCGGGGCGAGGTCGATTTCGCCCTGATGTTGGGGGGCAACCTGTACGCCGCCACACCGGATAGCCACTGGGCGGAACAGGCGCTGGAGCGGATCGGTTTCAAGCTGTTCCTGACCACCACGCTGAACCACGGCCATGTGACCGGGCTGGAACAGGGCGCGGCGCTGATCCTGCCGGTGACGGCGCGGGATGAGGAATGGCAGCCGACCACGCAGGAATCGATGTTCAACTACGTGCGCCTGAGTGATGGCGGTATCCGGCGGCTGGCGAATGTACGCCCGGAATCCAGCATTCTGGCCGAATTGGGTGAGCGGGTATTGCCAGATTGTGGGGTGGATTTCAGCCTCTTGCGTGACCACCGGCAGATTCGCAGCACACTGGCCAGTGTGGTCAAGGGGCTGGAGCCGTTGGCGGAGATTGACCAAAGCAAGGGCGAATTTCATATTGGCGGGCGGATTTTGCATACACAGGCATTCCCGACCCCCGACCAGAGCGCCCGTTTCATTACCCACCCGACTGCGCTGGCGGCGGTGGACAGTGCCTACCCCTACACCCTGATGACGGTGCGCAGCGAAGGCCAGTTCAACAGCATTGTGTATGAGGAAACCGACGCCTACCGGCAGACCGATGATCGCTGGTCAGTGCTGCTCAGTCCGGCCACCATCCGCCGTTTGGGGGTGGAGGCGCACGGGCGTGTCACCGTGCGCTCGGCGCAGGGCGAAATGCGTGGCGTGAAAGTGTTCCCGTTCGACCTGCCGGACGGCAATGTGATGGCGTATTACCCGGAGGCCAATGTGCTGGTCGGGCGTGAACGCGATCCGCGCAGCCATACCCCGGCATTCAAATCCATCCCTGTAACCTTGGAAGTGGAGCGACAAGCATGAAAGTATCCGAAGCCATCCGTAACCGCCGTTCCGTGCGTGCCTTTCTCGACAAGCCGGTTGACCGCAAGCAGATCATGCAACTGCTGGACACTGCCCGCTGGTCACCTTCCGGCAGCAATACCCAACCGTGGCAGGTGGCGGTGCTGATGGGCGAACGCAAAAACCGCCTGCAACAACGCCTGGAAGCCAGCTACCGCAAAGGCGTGCCCAACCAGCAGGATTACATCTATTACCCGCTGGAATGGCTGGACCCGTATCAGGCGCGGCGTAAGGAATGTGGCTTGCAGTTGTACAGCGCGCTCAATATCAAACGTGAGGATACCCAGCGGCGCATGGTGCAATGGATTGCCAATTATCATTCCTTTGACGCGCCGGTGGTGCTGCTGTTTTTCATGGACAAGGTGATGCAGACCGGTTCGTACCTGGATTACGGCATGTTCCTGCAATCGCTGATGCTGGCGGCGGTGGAACAGGGGCTGGCGACCTGTGCGCAGGCGGCCTTGTGCGATTACTCGGATGTGATCCGCGAGTTCCTCGGCTACGACGACGACAAGGTGCTGGTGTGTGGCATGGCGCTGGGTTACGAAGACCCGGCGGCGGCGATCAATGATTACCGCACGCCACGCGCCCAGCCGCTGGATTTCACCCGCTTCTTCGATTAGGTGCCCCCGCGCCGGTCGGCCTTGTCATTGCCAGACTGACCTATCTTTTATGCATTATTATGCTTGTCCTGTATTCCCTGCACTTGCTTGCAGGGCTTTTAGGCCTTTGCCTGTTTCTCGCATCTTTACTTTTAAACTCATGTTTTTTCATGTAGATAAAGTACATCCGCGCTCTTGATGCCGATGATGTTATGCATTATTATGCATTTATTGAGGAGTGTTGCGAATAATAATGCATATTTGTGCACGCTCATGTTGTCATCGGTAAAACTGGAGGAGAAACCTTATGAAGACATCCATGCGGATAGGGTCAGCCATTGCGCTGGCGTTGCTGGGGAATGCTGCGGCAGCGGCGGAAGCTGTGACGGGGGAAAATGAGCAGGTGCCAGTCACGGTGTATGGCAAGCTGAACCTGCAATACGAAGTGCGCAAGGCGCCGCTGGATGACGGCAGTAAGTATCCCCCGGCAAAGCCGGGGGCTTTAGAATATGTGAGCCGCTCAAA
>NZ_JAYMYJ010000151.1:0-41216 GCF_035668035.1 Candidatus Thiothrix phosphatis
CCACCGGGACAGGCGTCCCCACCGTTTTGCTGTCAATATCAACCGGAACCACCGCCAGGGTGTTCAGGTTCATGACATAAAGGGTTTTGCCATCCACGCTTGCCCCTACGGGCAAACGCAAGCGGCACGGTGACATTATTTCAACTTGGTGCGCGACAAACGCTTGGCGTTGGCAACCGCCTTGCCGTGCACCGGCTTCATGCCGCTTTCCAGAATCGCGGCGGCGGCATTGCCCAGCTGCTTGCCCGCCTTTTTCCCCGCAGGCATGCCCGCCCAAGGGAACATCATGGATGTCATCCACTGCTGTTGCTGCTTGGCGGCCTGCATGTACATCGCGCCCCAGGATTCATAAAACGCCCAGACCTTTTCCGTCCCCATGCGCTGGAACTCTTTCTGGTCACGCGCGGAAGGCGTGGTGCCTGCCAACGCCATGCGGGTCAAGCGGTGGGCAACAACTTGCGGCACGGCGAGCGCCATTTCAGCTGTCATGGTAGGGATGGACTTACGCGCCATAGGGATACTCCAGTGTCATCAGCAATATTGCATTGCAACAACTATAGCACCCTGACAATGATTGGGAGGGTTCCGGCACTTATTCCCCCCAGGAAGAAACTGGCATCCAACTGCCGCCGAACCTTGCCATGCCGACTTCCTCAGCCGCCGCCTTGAAACAATTGGCTGGATTTTATGATTGGATATATCCCTATCTTTTAAGATATGAAACCCAAGCCAAACACTTTTGGAAAATCTCATTTATAAACATACATATATTACTATTTACAATGAGTTAGCCATAAAAACTGCAAGCTGGCACAACCGTTGCAATAACACTCCTGTCTGAATCAACTGCATAACTTGCGGAGCAGGTTCAAAACCCTGCCTGACGCCGCCGCCACTGGCGTGCAGGCGTATCGGTTCTGCAGCGGGCCAGATAATGCGGCCATAACTCAGTCTGGTAGAGCACCCGATAAATTCGGAATGTCGCTGGTTCGAATCCAGCTGGCTGCCCCATCGCTATAGCTCAGTTTGGTAGAGCACTTGATTTGGTATCAAGCTGTCGCCGGTTCGACTCCGGCTAGTGAACCTACCCTTTTACGGTAGCTAGTGATAGCCCGCAAGGGCAACAACGGCAGACCCCCAGGCCAAGGCCGGATGGCAAGACACGTTTCGGCGCGGCTTGCCGGATGGCGGCGGCCAGCACCCGTACCGCCTTGACGGCGGGTTTGTGCAGTGCGAAACCGCAACGGCCCCGGCCCGCACGGATTTCCCGCCGCACACAAACCGCCAAGCCAGCAAGGGTGCGGGGGAACGCCACTTATTTTATTGCAAGGACAACGCCATGTTATTCCAAAACAAAGTCATTATCCCTGAAACACATCGCGGGCTGTTGTTCAAAGACGAGCAGTTCGTGGCCGTCCTGGACGCTGGCGTGCACACGTTTTGGGACTGGAAAACTCAGTACCGGGTACAACAAATCGCCGTCACCGGCCAAGCACAAACCACTGTGCCAGAAGACGTGCTGACCCTGGCCGAGCTGCACCCTGACAAATTTGCCGCTCACCTTCATTGCTGGGAAACCGGCGAGCAGGAAGTCGGCCTGCTGTATCAGGGCAATGTCCTGAAAGACATCAAGCCGCCTGCACAGCGCGGTGCCTGTTGGCAAGGCCAACGGTGCATCGAAGTGCGCAAGCTCGACATCAGCACGGATTTCAAAGTCCCGAAAGCGCTGGCCAACCAATTGTTGGCGGTCAAAGAACCGGCATTACGCGCCGCCACCCTGAACGCGCTGGCCATCGCGGCCATCCCGGAAGGCCACACCGGCTTCCTGGAGGTGGATGGCGAACAACGCGAAGTGCTGGCTGCCGGAACCCACGCCTGGTGGCAGTTCAACCATAGCATCAAGGTTACGCAACTGGATTGCCGCCTGCAAAACATGGAGGTCAATGGCCAGGAAATCCTCACCAAGGATCGGGTCGGGTTGCGCATCAACCTGTCCGCCATGTGGCAGATTGTGGATCCGCAGCAGGTGAAAACCGCGCTGGCCGACCACCAGGACTACCTGTACCGTGAACTGCAACTGGCGCTGCGGACGGTGGTTTCCACCCAGACGCTGGACGAACTGCTGGCGGACAAAAACCTGCTCAACCAGACCATCCAACAGTTGGTGGCGGAAAAAGCGGCTGCTTATGGTATCGTCCTGAAAGCCGTCGGCGCGCGCGACATCGTGCTGCCCGGCGACATGAAGGCGATCCTGGCGCAAGTGGTCGCCGCCGAAAAACAGGCCGAAGCCAGCCTGATCCGGCGGCGGGAAGAAACGCAGGAAACCCGTTCCCTGCACAACACCGCCAAGGTCATGGAAGGCAACCCGGTGCTGCTGCGCCTGAAAGAGCTGGAGGTGCTGGAAAAGATCACCGCCCGCATCAGCACCCTGAACGTCTACGGCGGGCTGGATGGCGTGATGAACGACCTGGTCAAGCTGACGGACAAGACCAAGGCCGCATAACGTACAGGGGCGGAACATGTTTCGCCCCTTCCTTAAGGAGATTCCTCATGCCATTCGTCATGGTGGACATTGAAGCGGATGGCCCGATTCCCGGCGACTATTCGATGGTCAGTTTCGGCGCGGTTATTGTCGAACCCGGCTTGCAACGTACCTTCTACGGGCAACTCAAACCGATTTCCGGGCGCTGGATTCCCGAGGCTTTGGCCGTCAGTGGCCATAGCCGTGAGGAAACGCTGGGTTTTGAGGAACCCGCCGCCGTCATGCAAGGCTTTGCCGACTGGCTGGAACGGGAAGTGAAAGGCCGCCCGCATTTCATCGCCGACAACAACGGTTTCGACTGGTCTTTCATCAACTGGTATTTCCATCACTTCCTGGGAACGAACCCATTTGGCTACAGCTCCACCAACCTTGGCTCGCTCTACAAAGGCGTGGTGCGCGACCTGTTCCAGAACTTCAAACACCTGCGCACCACCCGGCATGACCATCACCCGGTCAATGACGCCAAAGGCAACGCCGAGGCGCTGCTCGCGCTTGCCAAACAATATGGGCTGAAACTGCCGCGCTAGCATTATGAAAGGCCAATCTTGCTGGGGCTTGACACTTAATGGCCACCCCATGGATTATGTTTTCCATAAGTTGGAAAAAGTTCACGATGTAGAAAGAGAAATTCATGAAAATATATGCATCCAGCGGTTTACGCCTGCAACAATCTGGAGACATCACCAGGGCTGAGGCACGCCCCCCGCACCTTAAACAGCCGGAATATGAGGAAACCTATGATTACCATACTTTAATATACGATTGCTTCCTCTCCGGGGATGAATTGGTTATAGTTGGGCCATCCTTATTCAATTTAAAGGACATTATATTTCCTGTAGATGTGTTTGAGTTCGCCCCGCCCCATGATTATCAATATTTGAATTTCAGTGGCATTTATTCAATACACATTCCATGCCCATCATCCCTTGAACTGCCAGAAGACGGATGTTTGCAAGTGCGCCCGCACTACCAGCCAATGGTTGACAATGGTCGTATAACCATAAACAACAATGAAGGCTTGCTGGATGGCAAAAGGGTTTTGTTCACCTTGCAAAAAAACAACCCTATTGAGTGGATTATTTCTTGGGCAAGGTTTTACGTCAACGTCCATAAAACGGATGCCATCCTAATTTACGACAATGGTTCTGACGCCTATCCGTTGGAAACACTCTATCAGGAACTTACCAAAATCCAAGGTTTAAAAACCGTTATTATTGTCAAGTGGGAATATCCTTATGGCCCTGGAGCCTTTAGAAAGGATGGGCAGATCATTTCCAAATGGGACTCAAGATTTTGTCAACTGGGGGCGTTGGAGTCAGCCAGAAAAAGGTTTCTCCGCAAGGCAAAATCCGTCATTGTCGTTGACATTGATGAGCTTATCGTGCCAACACAAGCAGAATGGCCTTCCATTCACGCGTTCACAGAACAAAGTGATGTTGACTCCATCTTGGTGGGTGGAGAATTCGTAACCCAGGCAACCGCAGTCAAATATACAGATGGATTCCGCCTGCCCGCCCACCAGGATTTTTTGTACCTTTTGGCAAAAAGCAAAATTACACCTGCCAAATATTGCGTAGTTCCAGCAAGGTCAGCCGCCCATACGCAATGGAATTACCATCATATTACAGGCGGCAATAGCATGAAAAATCAAACTATGTTCCTGCTACGGCATTTTCTGGCAATATCCACCGACTGGAAATATCCACGGTCTGATATTTGCACTATTGACCTGGACATCCATATTAAAGACCCTCATCTTGAAAAACTGTTTGCTTCCTTATATGGGGCTGATGGCTAAGATTTTTGATTGCCCGCTTTTTTGAGCCGCTCCAAGTAGAGTGTTGGATGGACGATATTCACTGGCAGCTTTAGGCCACCTAAGCTGTCCACCTCTGCCGAGCGGCGGCTGTGGGAAAAAAACAGGATATTTTGCCGGTACCAAACAGGGATTTGTTTATTGTTCCAGATGACAGGGCGGATAAAATCATGCACCTCATAATCCAGCTCGGAAAACAAATCAATCCAGTATTCGGGCCATTGTTCATTCACATGGCCAACCCCTCCCTGAAACGGGATTGCGGCTGAAAACAGCACAAAATCAGCCAACTCCGTTAACACCTGGACAAATGCTTGGGCATTGTCGGGCGGCAAATGTTCGGCAACCTCCAGCGATATGGCCAAGTCATAATGGCCGGGCACTTTTATTGGCTTCACCCCAAAATCAATTTGTTTGAACGAGGCTTCGGGGATAACCAGAAATTCCGGATTCACCCAATCGCCGTCAGCCCCCTGAATACGGCTAGCCCCTTTTTCCTGCAATACGGACAGCCATGTGCCAACACCGCAACCAAGGTCAACCGCAGAACGGATTTCAGGTAATCTCTTGAGTAAAATGGAAAGGATAATATTGGCTGAATGGAGTGTTTTCGTGTGGCGCTTTTGGTGATGGTAAATATCGTTAGCATAGTCCGGCATTAAACGGTTCCTCGTTTGCCCATGGGTGCACGGTGGGCAGTGATGCCATTGGTGGTTTTGCCCCTTTCAGGCTGATGCCCCTTGCGAACATTTTCTTGAATCCTGCCTATTCTGTAAACGAAAAGTTTACCCTGCCTACAGCAAAAATCGTCACGGTGACTAAAATGTGCGGGCGTGCCAACAGAATGGCGTATACTGCAAGGTGCCTTCCCCACTGGCGGGGTGAC
Source organism: Candidatus Thiothrix phosphatis (assembly GCF_035668035.1). Lineage (NCBI taxonomy): Bacteria > Pseudomonadati > Pseudomonadota > Gammaproteobacteria > Thiotrichales > Thiotrichaceae > Thiothrix > Candidatus Thiothrix phosphatis. The sequence continues at coordinate 5,245 of NZ_JAYMYJ010000151.1, forward strand.
GTCTGCTGACATTTGTCAGTAATGCCGCGCCCCATTATCCATTAGAATCGGAAAGTTAAGATTCAATGACAATGAGCAATGTGGAGCAAACGATGGATAGAGATGAAACCGCAAACAAACCCAATGAGCACACTGACCCGCTGACTGATATGAGCGTGGAGACCTTTGCCGTCCTGCAATCCGTTTCTGAAGCGCAGGACGCCAAAATTGCCGCTGCCGAAGACATTCTGACCCACACCAACCCGCCACCGACAGACGCCGCCGCCGTCATCAAGACCCTGGAGTCCATCCTCGCTGGCGCATCGCCGGATGACGCCGACGCCTTGCGCGCCGCCCTGCTGCGCTGGCATGAGCCCGAAGCCAAAATGCCGATCAGCCCTGATGAAGAGCTGGTGGAAAATTGGCGTACAGCGGTTTACCCCTACAAAAACCGCATGTCGCGCAAAAATTACGAAAAGCAGAAATACCACCTACAGGTCGAACTGCTGAAGCTGCAAGCATGGGTGCGCGAAACTGGCCAGCGTGTGGTGATACTGTTCGAAGGCCGCGACGCCGCTGGCAAGGGTGGGGCCATCAAGCGTTTCATGGAACACCTGAACCCTCGTGGCGCACGCGTCGTCGCGCTGGAAAAGCCCACCGAAGCCGAGCGTGGCCAGTGGTATTTCCAACGCTACATCCAGCACCTGCCGACCGCAGGTGAAATCGTGATGTTTGACCGTTCCTGGTACAACCGCACCGGCGTTGAGCGTGTGATGGGCTTCTGCACCGATGAGGAATATTTGGAGTTCCTGCGCCAGACGCCTGATTTCGAACGCAACCTAGTCAACAGCGGCATCCATGTCTTCAAGTTCTGGTTCTCGGTCAGCCGCAAGGAACAGCGCCGCCGCTTCAAGGAACGCGAAATCCACCCACTCAAGCAGTGGAAACTCAGCCCGATCGACTTGGCTTCCCTCGACAAATGGGAAGAGTACACCAAGGCCAAGGAAGCCATGTTCTTCCACACCGACACGGCGGAAAGCCCATGGACAGTCATCAAATCTGACTGCAAGAAACGGGCGCGCCTGAACGCCATGCGCTACGTCCTGAACAAGCTGTCATACAAGGGCAAGGATATGAAAAACCTTGCCCCCATTGACCCGCTGATCGTGGGGCGCGCCAGCCTGAGCAACTAAAGGCGCAACGGGCAGGCGCCGCGCTTACTTGATGCGCAGCGTCTGCCCAGCCTGGATGCCATACGGCGCTTTCAGGCGGTTAGCACGGATGAGGGTTTTGACCGGCGCTCCCGTCTGGCGCATGACAGCATAAACCGTGTCGCCTGGTTTCACTTGGTAATGGGCCTGCAAATCTGGCCACGGCAGGGCGGTGCCAGGGCTGTTTTTCTGCGCAGCCGTTATGGGTTTGCGCGGCGTCTTTTCCACCGCAGCCTTCCATGCTGCCTTGTGCACCACCACCCCTGCTTGATCCGGGGATGTTTTTGCCTGAACCGTTTTGCCTGCCGAAGCCGTTGTGGTGGCCTGTTTCCCGGCGGCACTGCCATCATCTGCCGCAGGCGCGAGATACGCAGCCAATGTGACCTGCGGTTGGACTGCCGGGTTCGATGGGCTTCCCGCCACCGCAAACTTCCCGTAAGCGCTCATCACTTTGCTGACATACGCTTTGTTAGGAATGTAGCCACCCAATTTGATGCGCCCCTCACCGGCGTTATAAGCCGCCACCGCATGCTGCATATTGCCGTCGTAACGTCGCAGCAGGTAACTCAAATAGCGGGAGCCGCCATGAATGCTCTGCGTTGCATTATAGCCATTACGGATATCAAAGCGGCGGGCCGTGCCTGGCATCAACTGCATCAGCCCTTTTTCCCCCAACGAGCCGCGCGCTTGGGCGCGGAAACAGCTCTCCACTGTAATCACGGCTTTGACCAGGCTGGGGTTGACGCCATATTGGTTGGCCGCCGAATGGATAGCGGCGTGATAAGGGCCTGCCCTGGCTTGAAGGTTGGCGGGACTCAAGGTTTGACAACCTTGGCCGCTTCCGGCGTGTTTTTTCTTGCCCGCCGCTTCAGCATTATCGGAATCCGCCGCCATTAAGGCGAGCAACATGAAAGCCAGCACAGCGCCGGTCAGATAGGGTATGACCTGTTTCATCGGGGTTTTACTCTCGAACTAAAGACACTCATCGGGAGGAATGCTTTTTAAGCAAAGCATAAGCAACTATCAAATAAATATTATTTATTAATAAATAGGTCATTATTCTGATGATTTCAATTCACGCATCGGATTGGCAACATTTCATACCCTTTTCGCTTGGCAATCACAGGCCATGCGCAAACGGGCCTCGACACGCAAAGCCGTCATCCGTTGCGGATCGGCGACAGCCGGGTAAAGGTGAAAATACCTATCCACTTCAATGACATGGTGGCTGGCCATCTGTTCCAGCCGATCCCGCCCAGCGTGGGAAAGGCCTTGCAAGACCAACAGTTGTGGGGCCAGCCGTTGCAAGTAGCGGTCGCATAAATCCTGTGCAACCGGATTGTCCCAATCTTCACGCAACAAGCATTCCGGAAACGCAGCCGTCGGCAACACGCCAACAACCTTGCCATCTGCACTGACCTCCTCCCCGTCACCATTGCCCAAACGCCGGAACCATTTGGCGGCAGGATTCTGCCCCGCGCGCTTTTTCACCAGCATTTCGAGCCGGTAATTGAGGGGCGGCATTCCCCGCTGGCTTTCTTCTTCGGTGTTGTCCAGCCCAAGTTGGGCGGCGCTGATGGCCTTCCAAGCAGGACGGCGCAGCTGCACCCCTTCCATCTCGCCCGGTTGACGGCAACTGGCCAGCAAGGCCAACGGCAGATGTTGCTGTCCATCCAGTAGCCAAAGTTCGTAGGCGTCATCCTGCGGCAATGGGGCCTGCGCCTGGGCCAGCGCCTCCAGCATCTCGGTAACGGCGCTTTCCACAATGTTGCAATTAATGGCCGGGTCTAATGGATAGGGCTTGAAGCCGCTGCGCGCCTCCCAACGCCCAATGCGGGCATATTGGAAACGTGGCGCAAAGGCGGGCTGGCTAGGCTTCACCCGCAACATATCGCACAAGAATTGCAGCTCCCATTGCCTGCCATCAAAGCTGAGGGCGCGCAACTGCTGGCTGGCGATGACCTGCAACAGGCCACGGAACGGGTTATGCAAACGTTTGGCGTAGCTTTCCATGCAGCCGCCGCGCCGCATCAGCCCAACGCCCGGTAACGTTCCATCAGGACATTCCGCACCTGCGACACCAGTGGCTGCATTTCCGGCTCGAACAACTCGTGCACGAAGTCCAGCTCATCCAGCACCGCATCAATCTTGGCACGGGTGTCATAGCTGTCCAATTGTGCAGAAACTTTCTGCAAATGCGCGTAAGGGTTATTGGCGATATGGGAAATGCCCTTCATGTTTTCATCGATCATGCCGTCCATCGCTACTCTCCTGCAAACATTAACTGGGCAGCCAACTATAGCAGCTCCAGCCATGGCTGCCGATGGCCCCGCAGAAATTACGGCTCAGGCGGCTTGCAGGCAGCGCTGCAAAACGGCGGCGGCTTCCGCAGCCCCATTGGGCGTGACGGCGGGCTTCCGCCAGGAGGTTTCCAGCAAGGCCATGATCTTGTCACCGAATGCGCCTGCCGTCACCTCTGCCCAATGGGTGAAAACCACTTCGCCATGTTGCTGGTGCCAGCGCGGCAGGTTCGGCTCCTCCGGCCAGCCGGGGCGGCCAATGCACAAGGCGGGAACCTGGTTCGCCACCGCCTCCGTCTGCGCGCCATAGCCGGTTTTGGTCATAATGGCATCGCAGGAAGCAAGCAAATCCACATAATCCAACCCAAACAGCGAGGTCGGCAGAAAATCCGGGCGCTGCCGGGTGAGGGCTTCATCCGGAAATATCCAGCACACGCCGGGCAGATGCGGCCAGCTTGCCAGCGGGTAATCCATACCCAGCCCGCCCAGCGCCATCAACACGAAACGGGTGTGTCCCGGCTGCCGGGCACGTTTCCGCAGCAACGCCGGGTTGCGCCGCCCCAGCGCGGCGATCGGGGCGAGCGGGCGGACACGCAAGGCCGGATGCATATCCATCGACGGCGCAGGTTGCAGGAATACTGCGGCCTGCGCATAGGCGTCGAGGATTTCCTCACGAATCCGGCCTGCACCCGGCAGGTCGCCGCAGTAGGCGTGGAACACATCCGCCCAGTTCAGCGAACACAGCGCCACCGCCGGAACGCCGGTTTCCCCCGCCGCCGCCAGGCTCAGGTAGGGCACGTTGGCGAACAGCAGGTCAGGCTGCAACTGCTCCAGTTCCCGCGCCGCCTGCGCCTTGCGCCGGGCGTAGTCCGCGTGGAAATCCGCATACCAGCGCATGCTGGCGGCGACGTCCACCCGCAGGGCGTCATGCATCAGCATGCCCGCATCCTGTTGGTAGGCGATCAGGGTGAACGGATGGCGGATGCGCTGGCGCAGCACCTGTTCCTGCGCCGCCGAACGGATGGTCAGGCGGATGGCGGCGCAATCAAGCGCATTGAGGACGGCGGAAGTTTGCGCCACATGGCCGAAGCCGTGGGCGGAGATGTCGATGACGAGGTGTTTCATAAATGGTTTTTTTATCATGGAAATATGCCAATTCCAAACCAGCAAGGTTAAACTTCCACTGAACCAATAGCCACAATCATCAAACAGGAAGCCAATCATGTTCTCATCCTTCGCCATCGCTGTGCTGGTCTTTATCGCCGCACTCATTTTCATGGGCGTGAAAATGGTGCCGCAAGGCTACAACTACACCGTCGAACGTTTCGGGCGCTACGTTTACACGCTGCAACCGGGCCTCGGCCTGTTGGTTCCCGTCATCTATCAGGTCGGGCGCAAGGTCAACATGATGGAACAGGTGCTCGACATCCTGCCGCAGCAGGTGATCACCGCCGACAACGCCAATGTCAGCATTGATGGCGTGGTGTTCTTCCAGGTGTTTGACCCGGCCAAGGCGTCATATGAAGTCGCCAACCTGCAAAACGCCATCCTGAACCTGACCATGACCAATCTGCGTTCCGTGTGCGGCTCGATGGAGCTTGACCACTTGTTGAGCAAACGTGATGAAATCGGCGCACGGGTGCTGGCAATTGTCGATGAGGCCACCAACGCATGGGGGGTGAAAGTGCTGCGCATCGAAATCAAGGATATTGAGCCGCCTGCCGAACTGGTGCGCGCCATGAACCTGCAAATGACCGCCGAACGCCAGAAACGCGCCCAGATCACCGAAGCCGAAGGCAAGAAGCAGTCGCAAATCCTGGAAGCGGAAGGTGCCAAATCCGCCGCTTTCCTGCGCGCCGAAGCCCGCGAACGGGAAGCGATGGCGGAAGCCAAAGCCACCCAAATGGTGTCGCAGGCAGTGGCACAGGGCGACGTGCAGGCGCTCAACTACTTCGTGGCGCAGAAATACGTCGAAGCGCTGGGCAAGTTTGCCGACTCCAACCAGCAGAAAACCATTTTCATGCCGATGGACACCAGCGGCCTGATGGGTTCCATCGGCAGCATCAATGAACTGTGGAAAGCGATGCAGAAGGACAAATAAACGCCATGGAAAACCTGCACATCGAATTCTGGCACTGGCTAATTTTCGGCCTGTTGCTGCTGGCGCTGGAGGTCGCAGCCCCTGCCATGGTGCTGCTGTGGTTCGGCTTCGGCGCCATTGTCGCAGGCGTGGTGCTGTGGCTGGTTCCCCCGCTTTCCATCGGTTGGCAGATCATCATCTTCGGGGTAGTGTCGCTGGCCAGCGTGTTTGGCTGGCGCAAATCGCGCTTTTTCCGCGAGGAAAACATCACCTCCGACACCCCTGACCTCAACAACCGCCTGCGCAGCCACATTGGCCGGGAATACGCCCTGACCGAGGCCATCACCAATGGGCGCGGCTCGATACGGGTCGGCGACACCGCGTGGCGGGTGCGCGGCCCTGACCTGCCATCCGGCTCCCAGGTGCGGGTGACTGGCGTGGACGGCGTGATCTTTACGGTGGAAAAGGCGGGTTAACGGCCCGCTTGCTGCCCCCGGCGCATTTTGGCGAAGTCCAGCATCCGCTGGGTGGACTGCAAGGCTTTCACGCGGATGCTTTCCTCCACAAAAATTTCATTTTTGCCAGTTTCCAGCACCTCCAGCAGGTTGTGCAGGCCGTTCATCGCCATCCACGGGCAATGCGCGCAGCTCTTGCATGTGGCGCCTTCGCCCATGGTTGGGGCTTCGATGAATTCCTTGTCGGGTGCGGCCTGCTGCATCTTGTAGAAAATGCCGTGGTCGGTGGCGACGATGAAACGCTTGTTGGGCAAGGTTTTTGCCGCATTGATGATCTGGGTGGTGGAACCGACCGCATCCGCCATTTTGACGATTTCTTCCGGTGATTCCGGGTGCACCAGCACGGCGGCGTCAGGATACTTTTCAATCAGATCGCCCAGCGCGCGCCATTTGAATTCGTCATGCACCACGCAGGCAGCTTGCCACAGCAGCATATCCGCCCCAGTCACCCGGTTGATGTAGTTGCCGAGGTGGCGGTCTGGTGCCCAGATGATTTTCTTGCCTTGCTCATCCAGCCAGCTCACCAATTCGACCGCAATGCTGGACGTGACCACGTAATCGGCACGCGCCTTCACTTCGGCGCTGGTGTTGGAATACACCACCACCGTATGGTCGGGGTATTGGTCACAGAAGGCGATGAACTCATCCGCCGGGCATTCGAGGTCAAGCGAGCATTCCGCCTCCAGCGTCGGCATCAGCACGCGCTTTTCCGGGTTGAGGATTTTGGCGGTTTCGCCCATGAAGCGCACCCCAGCGACCACCAGCGTTTTGGCCGGATGTTCGTTGCCGAAACGCGCCATGTCGAGCGAATCGGAAACATAGCCACCGGTCTCTTCCGCCAGCTCCTGCAAATCACGGTCGACGTAGTAATGCGCGACCAGCACCGCATCCTGCCCCTTCAGTTTCCGCTTGATGGCATCCTTGACGGCGGCCTTCTGTTCCGGCGTGTAATACGGGCGCAGGGATTCAATTTGGGCAGTCAGGGGGGCTTTGATCACAGGGATGGTTGGCGATTTGGCGGTCATGGCGGCGCGTAACCTTATTTATGAATAATAAGGTCAAGGATGGGGGAGAACGGGGGAAGATTCAAGGGGGAAACCGCAGGGGCGAACCAGCGTCCGCCCCTGCTTCAGGCGTCAATACGCGCCCAACAGATCCGCACCGATGGTGCCGCGCAGGCTGCGCAAGTATTCCGGCTGGCGGATGTCCGCGAGCTTCGCCTGCGCCTGGCGCAGTTTCCCGGCGATGTCCATGCGCTCGGCCACGTCGCGGTGCGTTTCCAGCTCCAGGAAATGCTGCAAATAGCGGCAATGCCGTTCCCACAGCGCCACGTCGCGCTGCTGCTTGGTTTCCAGGCGTTGCTGATACCAGCGCGACGCCAGCAGGTAGTCACGGGTGAACAGGGCGCGGATGGCGGGATGGTGCGCGTCCTTGCCCTCAAAACTGCCGGTCGCCATGATGTAAAGCAGCGCCTTGAGCGGCGGGCAGGCGTCGTCGATGCTGCCGTCGTCCAGATAGCGCTGGGCGGCTTGCTGCTGCGCCTCCACAATGTTGTTGACGCCATCCGCGAACACGTCCAGCCCCTGCGTTTCCGGCCTGAGGATGTCTTCGCCGAACACCACCGCCGGATTGTCGAAAATCTTGCCCATGAAGGCGGCGACGAAGCGGTCGGTGATGCGGTAGCCGAGGCGGCTGGCCAGCACCCGCTTGCCACCGTAGTCAAAATCTTCCAGCTTCTCCAGGTAGCCGTGCCCGATCAGGTGCTCCGGGTCGCGTTCGCTTTCATTCAGGCGCGCCCAGATTTCCGGAATCAGCAGGCTGATGTCATGATCAACCCGCTGGTTGGCGCCGATGTAGCCCGCTGCGCTGGAAAAGCCTGCATACCCGCTGATCAGGAACGACACCAGCGTATTGTTCAGGTCAGCCGTGGCGCGCAAGGCGTTGAACGGCCCCTTGGTCAGCGCGCCTTCACTGCCCGCGCCAGTGGTGGAGGGCGACTTGCCGGTGACGCTGCAAATGAAGTCCATGAACAGTTCCGGCAATTCCTGGTAATGGATCGGGTTGAACACCGCCAGTGGCCGGATGCCCGGCTCCGGCGGGTTGTTGCGCCGCCCGCTCAGGACGCCGTTCACCTCCGTGACCAACGGCTGGTCCAGCGGGATGCGCCGCTTGAAACGCGCGCCGATTTCCGCGATGTACGTCCGCATCGGCTGCTGCAAATCCGGGCGCACCTGCAAATAGCGCGGGTTCTTGCTCGGCTTGCCGTCCACCAGGCGCGGGTTGGCGGAAGACACCACGTATTCGCCAGATTCGCACGCCGCCTGCAACAGGTTGCGCATCGGCGCGGTGTAGAGCTGGAACTCGACGACATCCTCGACAATTGTGGACAAACTATCGCCTTGGAGCGGCTCGAAGTTGGCGATGAAGTTGCCCGGCTGCGCCATATCGCTTTCGGTCTGCTTGTCGAAACCGCGATGGATGGCTTCGTCCGGGCGCTGGAACAAACGGTATTCACAGTTTTTCGCCAGCTTGACGCTGGGGTTGGAAGACTTGGGCGAACGGTTGGGCAGCACCGCCGCACTGACCACCACCGACGCGGTGATGTCATCCTCCATCTGCACCTTTTCGGTGGCGATGAAATCTTGCCGCACCTTGAAGGTATGCCAGTTGCCCGACTTGCCCAGCCCCACCCGCAAGTAGGAGGCGACCAGATCCCGGCCTTCGCATTTCAGCGCATGCCCCGGCATGCCATTGATCACATCCACCGAAAAGTGGCTGCGCCAGCCATCGGGCCATTCCGGCTTGTACATGCGCTTGATGATGAACGCCTGCGACAGGATGCGGGGCGGGATGCTCGCCAGCCAGTCGTTGTAGGCGTCCGTATTGCCTGGCGAAGGCGTCAGCAGTTTGATGAAAGAGCCGAGACTGCGTTCCTCGCTCAGGGGCTGGCGGCGCGGATCGCGGTCTTCGTGGGCGCATTCCGGCTTCAGGCGCGTGCTGTAATCCCGGTTGAAAATGGCTTCCACCTGATCCATGTCCGTCTCGAAATCCTGCACGAACACCGGCCCGTAAATCACCGCGTCATCCAGCGACTTGGAGATTTCCGACTTGCCGCCGCCGGAAACCGTGCACGGCTTGTGGCAGAAAGTGCCTTCCGGGTCGGTGCCGATAATGCGCCAGCTGGGCGCCGCCGGATGTTTCTGCATTTCGGTCTTGTAGCCATTCGGCTGCATGTAGACCTTGCCCGGCCGCAGCCTGATGACATGCTCGCCGGAATCGTTCCGCCAGCGGACTGTCTGGGTGCGCAGGTCCATGCGCACGTCCAGCGGCAGGTAGACCACATCCGGAAACTGTTTGTCGATGGCGTAACCTTCCGGCTGCACCTGCATGATTTCCCCGAACTGCGCCACCATATTGGCAAAATTGTAGGTTTCCGGTTGCTGGCGGGTGCGGCTGTCCGCGCCGTACTCCTCGCCATGGTTACGCCGTTGGAAGGCGAGCGCGCCGCCCGCATGCTCCTCCTCCGCCAGCCCGAACAGGTTGGCGGAATAGCTGATCTGGGTTTTGACCTCTTTCTTGCAATAGCCGTAATAGTTGTCGGCCAGGATGGTGACGATCACGCCGCGCGTGTCGCGGGCCGTCACCTTGAAGGCGTTGCCGTCGTTGTAACGCTCGCTTTCATCGCGCCAGCACATGCCGTCCCGCCGCTGGCGTTCGGTCGCCTGCCCGTAATGCGGCAAGCCCAGCTCCTGCTTGGTCAGCCGGGTCAGGTGCGGAGCCAGGATCACGCAGCCGGTGTGGCCCGTCCAGTGCTCCACATCCAGCGCCGCGTCATGCCGGGGCAGGTAGGGGTTGCCCGCATTGCCGAAAATGCTCTCGACGAAATCCAGGTTGCTGACCAGGTTGCCGGGGGCGAAGAAACGGATTTCCATGCTCTTTTCCGCCTCCATGCCAGGGATTTCCGGGCACACCACCGGGCGCAGCAGCAGGGAGACGAACAGGCGCGCCGCTTGCTCCTCATTGGCGGTGAACGGCAACGCCAGCAATTCGTCCGGCGGGTTCAGGGCGTGTGCCAGCATGCGCGCATACGCGGTTTTCGGCACGGCCTTCTTGTCACCGGGGATCGGCAGGCCGCCTTCGGCAATGTGGAACGAACCTTTGGTGGTGCGGCGGTCATTGGCCGGATTGTGCAGGATGCCCTGCCTCACCCGGTAACTGGACACGATGTCAGAGCGGAATTCGTCGCCATTGGCGGGCAGGGACAATTCCCGCGCCACGCCGTAACGGTCGAGCACGATGCTGTTGCTCGGCAGGCGCGCCTTGCCCACCTCCGGGCAATCTTCCAGGTAACTGTCGAGGAAATCCTGGATGCGCCGGTCGGGCGGGCACAGGTAATTCATCAGCAAGCGGTTTTTTTCGCGGTAGCTGGAGAGCAGGTCGTGCGCGATTGTGAGGAATTCATTGTCGCCAGCGCGGGCGGCGGGCTGGCCGGAAGAAGACAGCTTGAGGTTGATGTACAGTTGCAGACGGCGGCGTTCCGCTTCAGCGTCTGGGCGCGCCTCACCCAGACCTAGCGATTGTTCCATGTTCATGCCGGGTAACTCTTTAGTAGCGTGAGGAGGAAAGGGGCTTGGATGGAAACTACCGGCAAGCGCGCGGGAAAACCATATTCCTTAAACTATTGAAAATATTTATCGACGTAGGGCAAACCGTCCGCAGGCCATCGCCCCGGTGTCAGTAAGTGGCGAGGATTTCCTCCTGCAAGGCCGGTTTGCCCAGCCGCCAGCCTTGCAGGCGGTGCACACCCCAAGCGGCGAACAGCTCCAACTGGTGCTGCTCTTCAATGCCTTCCACCACGATCTGCATGTGCAAGCGGTTGGCGAGGTCGATGATGCTGCGGATGATGGCTTGCGAATTGGCCTCATGGCAGCTTTCGGTATAGCGGCGGTCGATTTTCAGCTCATTGGCGGGCAGGGTCTGCAAATAGCCGAACGAGGCGTAACCCGCCCCGAAATCGTCGATGGAAATGCGGAAGCCACGCGCCTGCAAGCCTTCCACCGCCAACCGGACGCGCTGGTTGTCCTCCATATACACCGATTCGGTCACCTCCAGGGTGATGCGCGCCACCACCTCGGCGGGCATATTGCCCAGCATCTGATCCAGCGATGGCAAAAACGCCTCACACATCAGGTCATAAACCGACAGGTTGATGGAAATGTCCAGATGCGGGAACTTGTGGAAAAACAGCGGCGAAACGGCGAACACCTGCCTGACGACCCATAATGACAGCCGGGTGATCACCGCGTTCTGCTCCAGCAGCGGAATGAACTGGACAGGCGACAGTTCCCCATAAACGGGATGCCGCCAGCGCACCAACGCCTCCAGCCCGGACAGCGACTGTTGCAGCGGGTCAAGTTGCGGCTGCCATTGCAGGTAAAACTGATCCTGCGCCAGTGCCGTTTCGAAATCATTCAGCAAGGTGATCTGGCGGCGTTCGTTGTAGCCCACGTCATCGTTGTACAGCAGCAGGGTGTTGCCAGTCTGGATGCACTGCGCCAGCGCCATATTGGCGTTCTGGATCACGCTTTCAATGTCCCGCGCCAACGGCGGCGCATTGCTGCTGGCGATGACCGGGGTGACATCCATGTTGCAGCCGTCCTGCCGCTTCATCTGCTCGAACGATTGCCGCAGCAAAACCTGCAAACGGGCGTGCTCCTCCGTGTCCAGCGGCAGGCTCAGAATGCCCAGCGTATTGTTTTCGCAATAAAACACCGCCGCCACCGCCTGTTTGCGCCGCCACGGCGGCAGGCTGAAGCCTTCCTGCTGCAAACGCCGTTCCAGCAGGGTGGCCAGGCTGCCCAGGTACTGGTTGCGGAATTCCGAACCACGGGCGATTTCCATTTTCTCCAGCCCGGCGACCCAGCAATACGTCAGGGCATGCGGTCGCCCCTTGGCGGCGGCCTGCCGCAACGCTTCCTGCAAAGCCAAGATATTGGGCAGGTTGTTGCGCGGGTCTTGGAACCGCGCCTGCCAAGACATCAGGCGCATCTGGCGGATGCGGCTGAACAGCAGGGCGGAAAGCAACAGCATTTCGGCGATGACCGTCACCACGATCCAATGTTCCGCCCAAAAAGTGTCGTCAATCAGCCCCAACCGGCTCAGGATCAGCAAACCGCTGGAAGGCGAAAACAGCAGCAGCATGAACAGTTGTGGCCAGACCCGTGGGTCGCGCCGGTGCGCCAGATACGCGCCATGCGTGACGCCCAGCAACACCCCCAGGCTGATGCTGACCACAAACAAACCCAGCCCGGTATGCAGGTCGATGAATGGGGCCAGCAGCACAATCAGCAAATTGCCCAGGAAAATCAATTGCAGGCCACGGTTGAACAGCGGCTCCCGTTCGTGGGCGACCACTGCGTCAAACAACCCCAACACCGCGCTGTAAGCCGCGCAACAGGCGAACAGGACAATCACGCCCTTGCTGTCCGCCCCGCCCCGGTTTTGCAGCAAGGAGTCCAAATAGCCGTATTGCGCCGCCTGCATCAGCAAAATGCCGACGCCATAAAGGGCATGGTAGACAAACGCCTTCAACCCGGTCGCCAGATAAACGCTCACGTTGTACAACGCAATCGCCAGCACCGCCACCGCGTAGGCGATGAAAAAGAACAGGGTTTGCTCATCTTCGGCGCGGTAGGCTGCCTCATCCCACAGTGTCACCGAACCCGTCACCGCGTTATGCCCCTGCACGCGCACCAGCAACTGGTAGTTTTTCCCCGGCTGCAACGGCAAGGAAAACACGTTTTTGTTGGTGCCGGTCATGCCCGCCGGTTTGCCCAGGAACGCCCCTTGCCGCCATTCGCCCAGCAAAGCACCATCCTGGTAGGCGCGCAGGCTCACCTGATCAATCACCCGGTTGAATTCCAAGATCGCCGTTTTGCCCGCAATGCCCTCAGTGCGGAATTGCATGGCCAGCCACACAGGGTTCTTTTCCATGCCGAAACGCAATTGTTCACGGCCCAACGGTGACCAGCCGGGGGCGGCCCTGGCGTTATCCAGGTTCAGGTTGTTGTGTGTATCCAGCAGATACTGGCTGGAAGGCAACAGACTGAGCGATTGCCATTCCTCCAGGTTGACGGTGGGCATCATGGGCGTTATTGCGCCAGCCAGCGCGGGGAAACTGCAACACCACCACAGCAGCACGGCGAGCCAAACACGGCGAGTCATTATTGTTATTCATCCTTGGTAAGGCGGAAACTTGGGATGGTCAAGCATAGCACAACCGCAGCCAAGCGGCCTGCCCGGCAGTATGAACGGGTGTTCAGCAGCCAATGTGTTTGCCGTGGTTTCCTTCCTTACGCCAACTGGCTGCTCCAGCAATTCCGGCCACCCGGTTAAGTGAGTAAACTCCACAACCGAGGTGAACCATGAAGACAGCCACAACCCGTTGTACTGGTCTAATAGAACCTGACACATCGAAATAGGATAAACGGAGCAAGGCTACAGCGTCCCGGAAGCAGCAGCTTCCTTGGGGGCCGTACCAACCAGCTTTACGGCTGGAAGAAAAAACGGGAGGAATCGAAAGCGGATAGCCTGCTGAATACGGAAGAGAAAACGGAACTGTTGAGTTTACGCAAAGAAGTGAAACGCCTGCGCATGGGGGAAAGAAATCTTAAAAAAAGGCCAGTGCCTTCTTTGCGAAAGAAATGAAGTAAAGTTTCAGTTTATACCGTCGGCAATTGAAAATTCGGTTTTCATATTTTAGCCACCCCAAAATTATCAGCGAGCAAGGTGGTTAATGCGTCATTCTCTGTACGCGAAAAAAATCTAAGTGATTGATATGTTGAGTTATTGGAATTGAAAGCCCGCCGCTGATCTGTGCCACTCTCCCCAGCGACCAAGAAGGAGAGACCATGGAACTGAGCGACGGGCTAAGGGACAGTCTAAAAGTGCATCTGGGCTGGGGCAAGAGCCGCCTGGATTGTTTTGTTGGCATGTTGCTGGGTTTGTTGCGGCTGAAACAGGTCAACCTGACGCAACTGGCATTGGCGTTTGCCAGTGAAGCCGAGCCGAAATCGCGTTACCGCCGCCTGCAACGGTTTTTCGCCAGCGTGGCGTTTGATTACGATGCGGGTGCCCGGCTGGTCATGCAGATGTTCGGTTTCAATGGGCAACCCTATCACCTGGCGCTTGACCGCACCCACTGGCAATGGGGCAAGGCCGACATCAATATCCTGACGCTGGGGATTGTGTACAAAAGCGCGGCCATCCCGGTGTATTGGCTGGTGCTGGACAAGCGCGGCAACTCCAACCAAGCAGAACGGGTTGCCCTGCTGAAGCGTTTCATCAGCCAGTTTGGGCGTGACGGGTTCAGGGGATACTCGGCGACCGTGAATTCAAGGCAAACCAGAGCCGCCGCTTGCGTAAAGCCTGTTGGGTAGGCCAAGCGCGGGTTTGGCTCAGCGGGATGCGGCTGGAAAACGGGGGGGGGCTGCTGATCCTGGCGGCCAACCAGCGTTTCCGTGAGCCGTTCGGCACCTATGCCCTGCGCTGGGAGATCGAAAACCTGTTCCAATGCCTCAAAGGGCGTGGCTTCCATTGGGAGGACACCCGCCTGACCCGCCGCTTCCGCACTAATTCGAACAACGGTTCAGTGAGGTAGAATTTACGGGCATTTGAACGCCGCCAGCGTGTCTTCGCACGCGCTGACCCGGTTGTCAGGCAGCGGCGTGGCGTCATTCAGGATGTCACAGGCCGCTTGCCAAGCCCCTTTGATCTGATGTTCATTTTCCAGCAAGTAGAGTTTGCTGATCGCCTTGCTGGTGTTGCAGTCGCGCTTGCGGTCCACACTCATGGCTTGCTGATAGGCGTTGAAAGCCTCCGGGTATTGTTGCTGGGCGAAATAGTGGTCAGCGATGGCGAGGCCGAATTGTTTGTCCAGCACCACCTTGTTGGCGGGGTTGATGGCGCGCGCGGCCAAACAGGCGGGGTCATTCAGCAGGCTTTCCAGTGGCGCAGACGCACCCGCGTAAGCGCGGGCAATGCACAGGCTGTTTTGTATCCAGTCAATGCGGCCGTTGATCTGGACGGCATATTCCAGCGCCATCTGCGCCTGTTCCGGGCTTTGCAATGCCCCATCCGCCAGCAGCAGGACGCCCATGTTCGCCCAAGCGAAGGCATTGTTGCAGTTTTGGTCGATAGCCTGGGCGTATTTTTGCAGCGCCTGTTCATTGCGGCTGTTGTTGAATAGCAGGGTGGCGTCGCCTTCCGTCTGGTTGGAGGCCATCCGGTCTTGCGGGCTGGCCAGCGGCTTGCCGACGCAACCGGCCTGCAACTCCTGCACTGACGGCAGTTCAATCAGGGGGGCGCTGTCTGCGCCAACACCGGCGTTTTCAGCCCCGGCCATGCTGACCATGCTGCGCGTGCTGATGGCGTTGGCGCGGAAAGCGCTGGCGTCCGGCAAGACGGGGTAAGGGGTGACGGGCGCAGGCGGCAACGCGGCAGGCGGCTGGGGGATGCGGATGGCGATGGTGGGTTGGGGGATGCTGTCTGGCGTCTTGCATACCTTGGTTTTGGGGTAATCCGGGCAGATCAGGTGGGTTTTGTCGATGGCGTTGCCGATGGTTTGCCCCAGGATATGCCGCAGGGTGTCGTTGTCATCGGCTGTGTGCCGCAAGTCAGGGGAACGCAATGCATGCAGCAGTTTGTCGAGGTCTTCCGGCGTGATCTGGCTGTTGTTCAACTGGGTGCAATAGTCGAACCATTGGCCGAGCTTGCCATCCGGGTGCTCGATGGTGTCGACCTCGCCAGTGCAGTAGTAATACAGGTTATGGCTTTCCGAAGCCACACTCAGCAATTTGGTGCGGCCTTCATGCAGCATGTCGGTGATCAGGTCGAGGTTCAGGGCTTGGGGGTCACGGCCTTGCAGGTCGCGCTGGAAAATGAAGGTGCGGCCTTCCAGCTCCACTTGCAGGAACAGCTTGCCCTGGTCGTAGTAGACCGAGCCGGTGATGTTGCGCCGCCCGAAAATGCTGCCGATGAATTCCACCACATCGTTGATGGAAATGCCGGTTTCCGGCAGCTTGATGTTGGAGCCCAGCAAATAATCTTCCGACACGCCGGTGACGGCTTCGATATTGACCTTGCCGTTGCCATTGCTGCTGCGCTTGACCGTGGTGTAGATGCCGTTTTCCGCATCCAGCAACTCTTGCTTGAGGTTGTTGGCGATGACCCTGCCCACATCGGCGTGGATGCCCGCCATGCTTTGGGGAATGGCGAAGGGCTTGACCAGCACCAATTGGGCGCTTTGGATCGCCCGATAGATGACGAAGGTGACAATCAGCAGCAGGCCCAGGCTGGCGAACAGGCGCAGCAGCGCCATCAGCTTTTCCGTCAAGGCGCTGATGCTGAAATTCTGTACTAAGATGTTCCGCCCGCGTCTCAGCAGCGCGCCGAGACGTTCCAGCCGTGTCATGGGGGAAGGGGGCTGTGGTGATGGTTGCTCTTCACTCATGTCATGGTTTCCTTTGCAAGCCTCAGGATGATTATAGGCAAGATAAGTGTTATGGACGGTATTATTGGATTGATTGCATCCAGGCCGCCTGTTCTGTGGCAAAATGAAGACACGACAACAAGCAACAAGAGAGTAGCGATATGAATGTGAGGATTGATGTAGAGATCACGCCGGAGGAAATGCGCCGCCTGATGGGCTTGCCGGATGTACAGGAGTTCAACAAGGAAGTGATGTCCTACATGCTGAAAAAAATGCAGGAAGGCGCGGAAGGCTTCGACCCGATGGGGTTCTTCCGGCATGGCGTGGTTGGCAATATGGATGTGTTCCGGCAATGGATGGACGCATTCGGCAAGTTTGGCGGCAAAAGCTGACGGTGACGGATGGCAGGCTGTGCCGCGTGGGTTCAGTATGCGGTTACGCTGCGTGCTGGGGAACTAACGTCCATTTCAGCAACATGTCGGTGATGCGGGCGGGTTCAATCGGTTTGGTCAGATAATCATCCATCCCAGCGGCCAGGCATTTCTCCCGCTCGGTAGAAATGGTGTGCGCTGTCATGGCGACAATCGGCAGGTGCCGCCATTCCTCATGGGAACGGATCTGGCGGACGGTTTCATAGCCATCCATCTGTGGCATTTGAATATCCATGAACACCAGTTGGAAAGGGGCTTTCCCCAGCGCCTCCAGCGCCTCCAGCCCATTGTGCGCCACCGTCACATCGACCCCCGCCTGTTGCAGCAATTCACAGGCGAACAGTTGGTTGAGGAGGTCATCCTCAACCAACAAAATATGGGGGCTGTCCGGTAACTTGACCAGCGAGGCGGCTGGGGCGCTGTGGGCGGGCGTATGCTCTTGGCAGATGGCAAATTCGGCGCTGAAGATAAACGTGCTGCCCTGCTCCGGCTGGCTATCCAACTGGATATTGCCATTCATGAGGCGCGCCAGGGTCTGGCTAATCGCCAAGCCCAAGCCACTGCCGCCATGCCGCCGGGTGAAAGAGCTGTCCACTTGGGAAAAAGGCTTGAACAGCTTTTGTTCCTGCTCGGCGCTGACGCCAATGCCGGTGTCGGCGACCCGGAATTGCAGCCGGACTTTGTCCGCCACTTGCGCTGACAGCGTGATGCCGATGCGGATTTCCCCTTGGTTGGTGAATTTGACGGCATTGCTGACGAGGTTCAGCAGCACCTGGGCAAGGCGTTGCGGATCGCCGATCAGGCAGGCGGGGGTTTCAGCCGCAACTGAGAGGTGAAAACCCAGGCCTTTTTGCCGGGCTTGCCCTTCAAACAAGGAAGTGACCTGCTGCAAAACGTCACTGAGCCGGAAAGCGGTGGCATGCAGCGCCAATTTACCGGCTTCGATTTTCGACATATCCAGAATATCGTCGATGATCCCCAGCAGCGCCTGGGACGATGACTGCATTTTATGGAGGTAATCCGCCTGTTGCGGCGTCAATTCCGTCTGCTGCAACAGATACCCAAACCCCATCACGGCGTTCAGCGGGGTGCGGATTTCATGGCTCATATTGGCCAGAAACAGGCTTTTGGCTTGGTCAGCCCGCACGGCTTCTTCCTTCGCCCGTTGCAACGCCGTATTGAGACGGGAAAGCTTGCGGTTCCAGTAACCGCTGCCCAACAGGATGAGGGCGGCCGCCAACGCAAGTTTCCACACCAGGGAATGGTCGACGCTTTCAACGACCCTGACGGAGTTCCAGTTGCGGTTGATGGTGTTGTGGTCGGCTTGCGTCAGGGAATCGACCGCCCGTTGCATGATGGAGAGCAATTCCGGGGCGTCATTGCGGACAGCGATGGAAATAGGGTAGTCGTAATCCAGCTTGCCAATAATCTTCAGATTGTACAGCCCCTGCTGGATGATTTGCAGGCCGTGTGCAAATGCCGCAACCCCGGCATAGGCATCGCCATTTTCAACCGCCTTGAACAATTCGTCCGGGGATGCGACATCGACAAACTGGGTCTCCGGGTAATCGCGCCGCAACATGTCGGCGATGGCGCCATCCTTTGGCACAGCTATTTTTTTATCGGCAATGTCGTCAATCGACTGGATGAAAGCTTGGTCAGACTTGGCCAGCAAGACATGGGTCGCATGAAAATAGGGCGAGGTAAAGGCCAAATATTTTTCCCGCTCGGGCGTTTTGACCGCAGCGGCGATCAGGTCACATTTCCTTTCGCGGGCAAATTGCAGGGTCTCGCCCCAGCTATGGCTGATGACAGGCTCCAGGGGGATGCCCAAACGCCTGGACATAAGTTGCAGGTAGTCAGCAAAGATTCCCTTGTGCTGGCCTTTGTCCAAAAAATCATACGGTTGCCAGATGGGGCTGAAACAATAGCGCAACGCCTGCCCTCCCCGCCCCGCCAACCAAGCTTGCTCCTCCCCTGTCAGGGGAATGATGGCGGGATCCTGGGGGCGGGGGCCGTCCTGTATGCCTGGGAGGCGGGAGGCTGGCCCAGCAAACGCCGCATTGACTGTCTGGAAAAACAGCAAACCGCAAACAAAAATGAAAAGAAATGCTCGCATTGTTGGATATCACACATGCCGCCGGATCACACCGTAATAGAATAAACCGTCTCTATTACGGTAGGGAACCTCTAAAAATCCACCCTAGGTTGGATTGCATGGAATTTCCGGACAAGTCAGGCAGCAAGCCACCTGTAAAGTGGCATATGCGCCCCCATCGGTTGGCCACTTCCGTCAATAGTCCCGGTGTGCAGAAGAATATCCATAATTTCAACGGGTATTTAGATGAGAATCACCACCAGTTCCTTCGGCCCGTGCACCCCATACGCCAGCGTCTGCTCAATATCCGCCGACTTCGACGGGCCGGAAACCAGCAGCGCATTGGTCGGCAAACCCTTTTCCACCCAGGCTTGTTCCTGCACGGCTTCGGCGAAGGTGGTGTACAGCTTGTCGGTATCCAGCACCGCAATGTGTACGGGTGGCACCAGCGACATCTGGCGTGGCTCTTCCGCATCCGGCCACAGGATCAGCGTGCCGGTTTCGGCAATGCCGCCCAACGTGCTGGTGAAACCGGCGTCGATGCCGTAGAACATTTCCTGCTTCCAGCCATCAATGGGCTGATCATAATGGCGCAGTTCCGGGAAACTCCCAGCTTGCGCGCCAATCGCCTTCCCCCATTCGGTATGGGGGGAAAGCAGCAGGTTGTTGAGCCTCTTTTCGTGGCAGATTTCCACCAGCTTTTCCAGCCAGGAAGCACGGTCAGCGTGATGGATTTCAGCGCGTACAGCGGTCATGCGTTCGGTGAAACGGCGTATCCGTTCGGATTTGTCCCAGTCGAAGGAAGAAACCCCTCCTAACCTCCCCTTATCAGGGGAGGAACAAGACGCATCTGCCCCTACTGTGTAAGAACTCCCCTCCCCTGATAAGGGGAGGCCGGGAGGGGTTTCTTTAACACTGCGCAAACGTTGCAGGATATTATTGCGGGCGGTGGCGGAATTACTCATCGTTGACTCCCAGTTCCTGCATACGTTCATGCAGGGTTTTCTCGGCGATTTGGGGGGCGGAACGCACGGTCGTCCATGCATTCATGTTCATCGGCAGCACCCCGCGTAGGCGGGAAGCGGCTTTCGCGCCGAAATTGTAGACAGCCGGGTGCGAGGCTGACCACGACCAGCTTTTCCAGGCGGCGGCTTCGCTGGTTTTGCGACGGCTGCCGGTGCCAGGGGTGGTGCTCGCGTCCTTGCGCACACCTTCGTAACGCAGGCGGTTGATCAGGGAGGGAATCGGGATGCGCACCGGGCAGACTTCCCCGCACGCACCGCACAGGGTGGAGGCCTGGGTGAGTTCGCCGTGCACATCCAACCCGGCTTTCTGCGGCTCCAGGATGGTGCCGATCGGGCCGGGGTAAACCGTGCCGTAGCTGTGCCCGCCGATGCGGGTGTAAACCGGGCAGTGGTTCATGCACGCGCCGCAACGGATGCAGCGCAAGGTCGCCAGCAATTCCGGGTCGCTGTAGATATTGGAACGCCCGTTATCCAGCAGCACCAGATGCACTTCTTCCGGCCCGTCTTTTTCGCCCGGTTTGCGTGGGCTGCTGATCATATTGAAATAAGTGGTGATCGGCTGGCCGGTGGCGGAACGGGTGAGGATGCTCAACAGCGGCGGAATGTCGCTGAACTTTTCCACCACTTTCTCAATGCCAGTGACGGCGATGTGCACCTTCGGCACGGTGGTGGACATACGCCCATTGCCTTCGTTTTCCACCAGACACAGCGTGCCGGTTTCGGCCACCGCGAAATTGACGCCGGAAATGCCGACCGGGGCAGCATAGAACTTGTCGCGCAGGATACGCCGCGCCGACTGGGTCATGTCGTCAATGTTTTCGGTGTAGGGGATGTCGGGAAACTTTTCGTTGAACAGTTTCGCCACATCCTGACGGCTTTTATGGATCGCGGGGGCAACGATGTGCGAAGGCGGTTCGTGCGCCAACTGGATAATGAATTCGCCCAGATCGGATTCGAGGCAATCGATGCCGTATTGTTCGAGGAAGTGGTTCATGCCCATTTCCTCTGACACCATCGACTTGCCCTTGATCAGCATTTTCGCGTCATGCTGTTGCATAATGCCGAGCACGATATTATTGGCCTCTTCCGGGGTTTCGGCCCAGTGTACCTGTATACCATTGGCGGTAAGGTTGGCTTCCAGTTGTTCCAGCAATTCCGGCAGTTTGCTCAGGGCATTGGCGCGGATGGCTTGTGCCTGGGTGCGGATGCGTTCCAGCTCCAGCGGGTCGGGGAACTGGTCGAGGCGGCGTTGCATCAGGCCATCCATTGCCTTGCGGAAGTTGGCGCGGACATTGGGCTTGGCGAGGTTTTCGATGACGTGTTGGCGGAATTCGGAGATCATGCGACACCCCCGGTACGTTCCCATAAAAATTCGGCAATATGCTGGTGCGGAATCGCATTGCCCTGCTTTTCCATCGTCCCGCCGATATTCATCAGGCAGCCCACATCTTGCCCGATCAGGCGGTCAGCACCGGTAGCACGGATGGTGTCGACCTTTTCCAGCACCATCGAAGCGGAAATTTCCGGTTGCTTGACGGCGAAAGTGCCGCCGAAGCCGCAGCATTCGGCCTTGCGGATTTGCTCCAGCTTGGTGACATTGCCGAGTTGGCCGAGCAGGGATTCGATCTTGTCGGCCACCTGCATTTCGCGGCGGGCGGAACAGGAAGTGTGCACAGCGACCTTCACCGGCTCGCCCAGATCCTTCAGTTCGATATGCAGCACGTCGACCAGGAATTCGGTGAGTTCGTAGACACGCCCGGCCACCTCCTGCGCCTTGGCTTCATCCGGCTGCCCGGCGAACAGTTCCGGGTAATGCAGTTTCATCATGCCCGCGCAGGAGCCGGAGGGAATGACGATGGGGATGGGTTTGGGGAACAAGGCAACCTGGCTGCGGGCAACCGCGCGGGCTTCGTCGCGGTAGCCGGAGTTCCAGGCAGGTTGCCCACAGCAGGTTTGCGCCTGCGGGAATATGACTTGCACGCCTTCACGCCGGATCAGCTGCACGGCGGAAACGCCCGCCTGCGGGTAGATCAGGTCGATCAGGCAAGTGCCAAAAAAGTAAACGGTATCGGGTCTAGCGGTCATGGATAGGCTCCAAGGGTGGTCAGACGGCGCATTGAGCGCAGTTTGCGGGCTTCTTCTTCATCAATTTTTTTGAGGGATTCTTCGACAAACGTCAGGTGCTCCTGGGCGGCAGCACGGGCCCTTTCCGGGTTGCCATTGAGGATTGCACTCAGCAGGGTTTCGTGTTGGTTGCTGAGTGGCTCGAACACGCGCGGGAGGGTGTAAAGCTTGTCCAGGTTGTGGGAAATGCTGCTTTGCAACAGGCTAAACAAGCCCTGCATGACGTGCAGCAGCACCAGATTGTGCGAAGCCTCGACAATGGACAGGTGAAACGCGGCGTCGGCGCGGGCTTCCGCCATCGGGTCTTTGTCGCCATGCAGCTCCAGCATCCGGTCGAAGTTTTTCAGGATGTGCGCCTTGTCCTCATCGGTGGCGCGCAGGGCGGCGTAAAAGGCGGCATTGCCTTCCAGCGCATGGCGTATTTCCAGCACATCAAAGCGGTATTCGGGGTTTTCGCGGAACAACGCCAGCATCGGGTCGACAAAAGCGGCGTGCGGCGCGTCCTGGACGTAAGTGCCGCCGCCGCGCTTGCTGGCAAGTATGCCCTTGCTGGCCAATTTCTGGATTGCTTCACGCAGGGAGGGGCGCGACACCTGCAACTGTTCCGCCAATTGGCGCTCGGCAGGCAGGCGTTCGCCTGCTTTCAACCCCTGTTCGATTATCATGGTTTCAAGTTGATCGGCAATCTGATCGGAGAGTCGGCTGTGCTTCATATTATACTCTGGTCTTACCAATTTTGGTAAGACCGAGTGTAACACAGGGATAACCTCCCGAGCACCTGTTACGGGATCATCCACGGGAATACATAGGCTTGCAGCGTGGTGATGACGCCCACAATGGCGGCGAACAGCAGGCTGTGCTTGAGGGTGAAACGGAACAGGTCAGACTCATGCCCCACCAGCCCCACCGCAGCGCAGGCCACGGCGATGGATTGCGGGGAAATCATCTTGCCGGTGACGCCGCCAGTGGTGTTGGCCGCCACCAGCAAGGTGTCATGCACGCCGATCTGATGCGCGGTGTTCGCCTGCAAGCTGCAAAACAGCGCATTGGAGGACGTGTCGGAGCCGGTCAGGAACACGCCCAGCCACCCCAGGAATGGCGAGAAGAAGGTGAACATTGCGCCAGTTCCCGCCAGCAACAGCGCCAGGGTCGCGGACAGGCCGGAATAGTTGGCGACAAACGCGAACGCCAGCACCATGCCGATGGAATAGATCGGGCGTTTCAGGTCATTCAGGGTTTCAGTGAAGGTGCGCAGGGCTTCCGCCGGTTTCATCCGCAGGACAAAGATGGTGATCAGCGCGGCCAGGAAAATGGCGGTGCCGGTGGCGGAGAACCAGTCAAACTTGTACACCGCCTCATACGGCTTGGCTTCCGCCACGATCGGCGGCATTTTGGTCACGAGCTTGTCCAGGAACGGCACGGACACCTTGAACACCCAGCTTTCCAGCGCGCCATCCTTGCCAAACAAGGCCTTGAACGGCTTCAGGCTCCACAGGGTCACCATCGCGGTGAGGATAATGAACGGCGACCAGGCTTTGAAGATTTGCCCAGCGCTGTAGGTTGCCCCCTGGGATTTTTGTTCACTGCGTTCTTCCTGGCCTTCAAAACGGAAAATGTTGCGGGGGTGCCAAGATTTCAGGAACAGGGTCAGGCAGATCAGGCTGACCAGGGCGGAGGTGATGTCCGGCAGTTCGGGGCCAATGAAGTTGGCGGTGAAGAATTGCGTCACGGCGAACGAAACGCCCGCCACCAGGATCGCCGGGAAAGTTTCACGGATGCCACGCCAGCCATCCATGATCGCCACCAGCCAGAACGGCACGATCACTGACAGCAACGGCAGCTGGCGGCCCGCCATCTGCCCGATATGGAACGGGTCCAGCCCGGTGACCTGCCCAGCGACCGTGATCGGGATGCCCATCGCGCCAAACGCCACCGGCGCGGTGTTGGCGATCAGGCACAAGCCCGCCGCATACAACGGGTTGAAGCCCAGCCCCACCAGCAAGGCGGCGGTGATCGCCACCGGCGCGCCAAAGCCTGCCGCGCCTTCCAGGAATGCGCCGAACGCAAAGCCCACCAGCAGCATTTGCAGGCGCTGGTCTTCGGTGATCGACAGCACTGAGCTGCGGATAATGTCGAACTGCCCGGTTTTCACGGTGATTTTGTACAAGAAAACAGCGGCGACAATGATCCAGGCGATGGGCCACAGGCCATACATGAAGCCGTAACCGGCGGACGCCAGCGCCATGGGTATTGGCATCTGGTAGAACAGGATGGCCACCGCCAGCGCCAGCGCCACCGTGATGGTGCCAGCCACATGCCCTTTCATGCGCAATACGGCCAGCGCAATAAAGAAAAAGGCGATGGGGATCAACGCAATCAGGGCTGACAGCCACAGGTTGCCTAATGGGTCGTACACTTGCGCCCAAGTCTGCATGGGGATCTCCTCCTACGGATAAAAAATTTTAAATAATGCTCCTCCTAAAACTGGTAATTTGGTAATACCAAATTACCAGAGTGTTGCGATAATATGGGCGGATAGAGTAAAGTGTCAACGTTTTCATGCAGTAATCTATAAGTTTTCTTAAAATTGGCTTTACCAATTTATACCGCTCACTGAGGAGGAATATTCATGAGCCCCAATCACGCCGCTTTCTGCGAGGCGTTAAGCCATGCTTTGCCTGCAAACCGTATTTTCCGCGAGCCTTTGCAACGGCTGGCCTATGGCACGGACGCAAGTTTTTACCGCCTGATCCCCGAGGTGGTGCTCAAGGTGGAAAATGAGGCGGAAGTGGTGGAAGTCCTGCACCTGGCCAATACCCACCGCACGCCGGTGACTTTCCGGGCGGCGGGCACCAGCCTGTCGGGGCAGGCGGTGACCGATTCGGCGCTGGTGGTGCTGGAGGGCAATAGCTGGCGCGGCTATGAAATCCTGCAAGAGGGCGCGGAAATCCGCTTGCAGCCGGGGATCATCGGCGCGCAGGCGAACCAGTACCTGGCCCCGCTGGGGCGCAAGATCGGCCCTGACCCGGCTTCCATCAACACCTGCAAGATCGGCGGCATTGCGGCGAACAACGCCAGCGGCATGTGCTGCGGCACGGCGCAAAACAGTTACCACACCCTGGCGGGCATGCGGGTGATCCTGGTGGATGGGGCGGTGCTGGACACCCGCGACCCCACCAGTTGCGCGGCATTCCGCCATACCCATGTCGGCCTGCTGGATGGCCTGGCCCAATTGGCGGCGCAAGTCCAGGCGAACCCTGCCCTCAGCGAAAAAATCCGCCATAAATTCCGCCTGAAGAACACCACGGGCTACAGCCTGAATGCGCTGGTCGACTTCACCGACCCGATTGATATTTTGCAGCATCTGCTGATTGGTTCGGAAGGCACGCTGGGTTTCATCGCCGCCATCGACTACCGCACGGTGCCGGAGCATGCCCACAAGGCCACCGCGCTGGTGCTGTTCCCCGACATTGAGGCCGCTTGCCTGGCGGTGGCCGCCCTCAAGCCGCAACCGGTGGATGCCGTGGAGCTGATTGACCGCGCAGGCATGCGTTCGGTGCAGGACAAGGCGGGCATGCCTGAGTTTTTGCGCGCCCTGGGCGATGACGCGGCGGCGTTGCTGATTGATGTGCGCGGCGCGACGCCTGCGGAACTGGAGGGGAAAGTCGCGCAGGTGCAGGCCACGCTGGCTGGGCAAACCTTGCTGCGCCCGGCGGAATTCACCACCGACAAAGCCACTTACGCCAGCCTGTGGAATGTGCGTAAAGGCCTGTTCCCGGCGGTGGGCGCGGTGCGTCCGGTGGGGACAACCGTGATCATCGAGGATGTGGCGTTCCCGATTGAGGTGCTGGCGCAAGGCGTGCGCGACTTGCAGGCCCTGTTCGCCCAGCACCATTACCACGAAGCGATCATTTTCGGGCATGCGCTGGAAGGCAACCTGCATTTCGTCTTTACCCAGGATTTCAGCACGCCTGCCGAGATTGAGCGCTACGCCGGTTTCATGCAGGCGGTTTCCGAACTGGTGGCGGTGAAATACGGTGGTTCGCTGAAAGCCGAACACGGCACCGGCCGCAATATGGCCCCGTTTGTCGAACTGGAGTGGGGCACGGACGCCTACCAGCTCATGTGGGCGGTCAAGCGTTTATTTGACCCTTTTAACTTGCTGAATCCAGGGGTTATTCTCAACGAAGATCCCAATGTCCACCTGCACAACCTCAAACCTATGCCCGCCGCTGACGCACTGATCGACCGCTGCATTGAATGCGGTTTCTGCGAGCCGGTCTGCCCTTCGCGCAACCTCACCCTCACGCCGCGCCAGCGCATTGTCGCCACCCGCGAACAGGCGCGGCTGCTGGCGGCAGGCGAAGCGGAAGCCGCTGCACAATTCGCCGCTGGCGCACATTATTCGTTGGAAGACACTTGTGCGCTGGACGGTTTGTGCGCCACCCGCTGCCCAGTCGGCATCAATACCGGCGAACTGGTGCGCGCGCGCCGCAGCCGGGAAACCACCGCGAAAGGCGTTAAAATCGCCGCGCAACTGGGGCGGCATATTGGCGCGGCCACCGCTGCGGCGCGCGCCAGTTTGCAAGGGGCCGAGCTGGCATGCCGGCTCATGGGCGAGGCAAGCCTGGAGAAAGTCAGCGCCCGTTTGCACACGTTCAGCCAGGGGGCGCTGCCGGTATGGCATCCGTATTGGCCGCGCAAGGCGGGCGGCTTCACCCCCAGCCACAACGGCGTCCACGGCAAGGTGGTGTATTTCCCCGCCTGTGTCAGCCGCACCATGGGCGTGGGCGAAAATGACAGCGAGCAGCGCGATTTGCGCACAGTCATGGACAGCCTGCTCGCCAAAGCCGGGTTCGAAGCCATTATCCCGCCCAAAGTCGAGGGTTTGTGCTGCGGCATGCCGTTCGCCAGCAAAGGTTATCTGGACACGGCCAACGCCTCGGTGCAGGCACTGGAGGCCGCGTTATGGGAAGCCAGCGGGCATGGCGAATACCCGGTGTTGTGCGACACCAGCCCGTGCACCTTGCGGATGGTGGAGCAATTCCAGCAACCGTTGAAACTGTATGAACCCGCCGGTTTCATCGCCGAGCATCTGTTGCCCCATTTGCCGCCGTTACGCCAGCAGGAAGGTATGGTCGCGCTGCATATCACCTGTAGCGCGCGCAAACTCGGCCTCGACGGTGCCTTGCGCAAGCTTGCCCAGCTCTGCGCCAGGCAGGTGGTCGAACCGGAGGAGGAAGGTTGCTGCGGCTTCGCAGGCGACAAAGGCTTCACCAGGCCTGAACTCAATGCCGCCGCGCTCAAACGCCTCAAGCAGCAATTGCCGGACAACTGCACCGAAGGCTTCAGCAATAGCCGCACCTGCGAAATCGGCCTTTCACTGCATTCAGGGCGGCAATACCGCTCAATTGCCTATCTTGTGGAAAAATGTTGCCAGTAACCAACTGAAAATTAAAATTTAATTTTTTGTCTTGTTTTTCAACGCGCCAGGGGTGCTGGCGCGTTGCGGGATGGTGCCGCTTGGGTCGGGGAAAACAGCGGCCTGCGCCTGACAAAACCGTGCGGGGGACAAGGGCATCCCGTGTCAATTGGGTTATGGTATCCAAGATAAAAAAAAGATAACCCTATAATATATTGATAAATAAAATTTTATTTTTATATGGTAATTATTGAATAATTTAAACGTGATTTCTGGATATTTTCTCTTAAATCTATAGTAGTATCCGCTCCCGAAAGAGATAGAGGGTGGCTTGTCAAATATCCCTTTCGGATAGTAAGCATAAAACATAAGCATTTTGACCATCAATACATAGCTAGGAGGAACCATCATGAGTATGGATCACGTCGATTATGACCCGCAGGAAACGGCAGAATGGCAGGAGGCCATTGATGTCGTGGTTGAACGGGCGGGGCTGGAGCGCGCCCAGCACCTGTTGCAAAAAACACTCGAAAAGGCTTATGAATCGGGGATCGAGCCGCCCGACATGCACACCCCTTACGTCAACACCATTCCGGTCAGCCAACAGCCTGCTTATCCTGGTGATGATGAACTGGAACGGAGCATCCTGCGCGCCCTGCGTTGGAACGCCACCGCCATGGTGGTGCGCGCCAACCGCAAACCGGCCTCCCCTGGTGGCCACATCGCCTCATTCCAGTCTTCCGCCATCATGTATGAAGTCGGCTACAACCACTTCTGGAAAGGCCATGACCACCCCAATGGCAGCGACTTGTTGTTTATTCAAGGGCATACCGCGCCAGGAACTTACGCACGCGCTTTCCTGGAAGGCCGCATCAGCGAAGACCAGCTGGAAAACTTCCGGATTGAGGCGGGCGGCAAAGGCGTTTCCTCTTACCCGCACCCCTATTTGATGCCGAATTTCTGGCAGTTCTCCACCGTCTCCATGGGCTTAGGGCCGATCATGGCCATTTACCAGGCCCGTTTCCTGAAATACCTGGAACATAGGAACCTGGCGAAAAAAGCCGACAACCATGCGGAAGGGCGCAAAGTTTGGGCGTTCCTCGGCGACGGCGAAATGGATGAACCGCAATCCCAGGGCGCGATTGCGCTGGCTTCCCGCGAGAAGTTGGATAACCTGGTGTTCGTGGTCAACTGCAACCTGCAACGCCTGGACGGCCCGGTGCGCGGCAACAGCAAAATTGTGCAGGAGCTGGAAGGCAACTTCCGTGGCGCGGGCTGGAACGTGGTCAAGGTGCTGTGGGGCGCCGGTTGGGACCGCCTGCTGGCAGACCCCAAATATGGCCACCTGTTGCGCAAGCTGATGATGGAATGCATCGACGGCGAGTACCAGAACTTCAAGAACAAGGGCGGCGCCTATATCCGTGAAAAATTCTTCGGCAAATACCCGGAACTGAAGGCGATGGTCGCGGACATGACCGACGACCAGATTTACTACGAACTGGTGCGCGGCGGCCATGACCGGGCAAAGGTGTACGCGGCGTACCACAATGCGGCGCACAGTGTCGACCGCCCGACCGTGATCCTGATGCACACCGTCAAGGGCTACGGCATGGGCGAAGCTGGCGAAGGCATGAACATCAGCCACCAGCAGAAAAAACTGAGCACCGACCAGCTGCGCAAGCTGCGCGACCGCTTCAAGATTCCGGTGACGGAAGAGCAGGTGGAAAATGCCGAGTTCTACAAACCGGCGGCGGATTCGCCTGAAATGCAGTACCTGCATGCGCGCCGCAAGGCGCTGGGTGGCTACCTGCCCAACCGCCCGCACAATTTCGAAACGCTGAATGTGCCGGATCTGTCCATTTTCGAAGCGTTGCTGAAAGACACCGGCGAACGCACCATGTCCACCACCATGGCGATGGTGCGGGTGATGGTGTCGATTGCGCGCCACAAAGAGTTGGGGCCGCGGCTGGTGCCGATTGTGCCGGATGAGGCGCGCACGTTCGGGATGGAAGGCATGTTCCGCCAGGTCGGCATCTATTCCCCGGAAGGGCAGAAATACGAGCCGGAAGACGCCAGCGACATCATGCCTTACAGGGAATCGGCCAAGGGGCAGTTGCTGGAGGAAGGCATCAACGAAGACGGCGCGATGTCCTCCTGGATTGCGGCTTCCACTTCGTATGCCAACAACCACAAGATGATGATCCCGTTTTATATTTTCTACTCCATGTTTGGTTTCCAGCGGGTTGGCGACTTGGCGTGGGCGGCGGGCGACATGCTGGCGCGCGGCTTCCTGATCGGCGGCACCTCCGGGCGCACCACGCTCAACGGCGAAGGCTTGCAGCACCAGGACGGCCACAGCCAGTTGTTTGCCGGGTTCATCCCCAACTGCATGGCTTATGACCCGACCTTTGCCTATGAAGTGGCGGTGGTGGTGCATGACGGTATGAAGCGCATGTATCAGAATGGTGAAAACGTGTTCTATTACATCACCACGCTGAACGAAAACTACTCCATGCCCGCCATGCCGGAAGGCGCTGAGGAAGGCATCATCAAGGGCATGTACCCGTTCCGCAAATCCGCAAGCAAGGCCAAGCACCGTGTGCAACTGCTGGGTTGCGGCTCCATCCTGCGTGAAGTGATTGCAGCGGCGGAATTGCTGGAAAGCGATTGGGACGTGGCCGCCGACATCTGGGCGACCCCGAGCCTGAACGAACTGGCGCGCGACGGCGCCGCCTGTGCGCGCTGGAACCTGTTGCATCCGGATCAGGAAGCGCGCAAGCCGTGGGTGACGCAGTGCCTGGAAGGCGCGGAAGGGCCGGTGATCGCCTCCACCGACTACATCCGCAACTTCGCCGAGCAAATCCGCGCCTATGTGCCGCAGCATTTCCATGTGCTGGGCACGGACGGGTTCGGGCGTTCCGACAGCCGCGAAGCGTTGCGCGCGCATTTCGAGGTTGACCGCCATTACGTCACCGTCGCCGCGCTGAAAGCGCTGGCCGATGAGCAGAAGGACAGCAAGGCCAAACACAAGGTGACGGCCAAGACTGTGCTGGAAGCGATGGCGAAATACGGCATCGACCCTGAAAAGCCAAACCCACTGTACGCCTGATCTGGAGTCGCCCTTATGAGTATTGAAATTCGAGTTCCCGACATTGGCAATTTTTCCGATGTCGATGTCATTGATGTGTTGGTGAAAGCCGGTGACACCGTAGCGATTGACGATGCGTTGATCACCCTGGAGTCCGACAAGGCGTCGATGGATATTCCCGCCCCAGTCGGCGGCGTGGTGCAGGAGGTCAAGATCGCGGTCGGCGACAAGGCATCCGAAGGTTCGCTGATCCTGCTGTTGGTTGACGCCGGTGAAGCCAGCCTCAACGTGTCGGGGTCTTCCGCCCAGCCGAAACTGTCCAGCGGCGCAGCAGGTGCCCGGCCAGTGACCGCACCGACCGGGCTGGAGGAAATCCATGTGCCGGACATCGGCAACTTCAAGGATGTGGATGTCATCGAGGTGCTGGTGCATGTCGGCGACAACATCCAGGCGGAAGATTCACTGATTACCCTGGAGTCTGACAAGGCTTCCATGGAAATACCCTCACCCAAAGCGGGCAAGGTCAAGGAAATCAAGGTGGCCGTGGGCGACAAGGTTTCCGAAGGCAGCCTGATCATCGTGCTGGAAGTGGCCGGTGCGGTTGCAGCCTCAGCCCCGGCTGAAGCGCCTGCCGCCAGCGCCCCTGCGGCGGCACCGGCAGCAGCGGCCCCGGCGGCAAGCAATGTCAATGCGGCGGAATTCCGCCGTGCGCATGCCAGCCCATCGGTGCGCCGGATTGCCCGCGAACTGGGTGTGGATTTAAGCCAAGTGGCCGGTACTGGCCGTGACGGGCGCATAACTGAAAACGATGTGCGCAATTACCACGGCACTGGAGGACAGCCGGTGGCAGCTTCTGCTGCGCCGGTTTCATCAAGCCCGGCGGCCAGTACCCCAGCCACCCCTGCCAAACCGGCAGCCGGTGGCGAAATGGGCATCCCGCTCATCACCCAACCAGACTGGAGCCAGTTTGGCGCGGTGGAAACCATCCCGATGTCGCGCATCAACAAGCTGTCAGCCAAGCACTTGCACCGCGCATGGCTGAATGTGCCGCAGGTGACGCACTTCGACGAAGCCGACATCACCGAGCTGGAAGCCTACCGCAGCAGCATGAAGAACAAGGCCAAGGAATTGGGCTTCAACTTCACCCCGCTGGTGTTCATGATGAAGGCCGTGGTCGCCGCGCTGAAGGAATACCCCAAATTCAACTCCGCAATGGACGATGCCGGGGAAAACCTGATCCAGCGCAAGTTCTACAACATCGGCATCGCTGTCGACACGCCAGATGGCCTGGTCGTGCCGGTCATCAAGGATGTCGACCGCAAAGGCTTGTTCGAGCTGGCGCGTGAACTCGGTGAAGTGTCCAAGAAAGCGCGTGACGGCAAGCTCAAGGCGGCTGACATGCAAGGCGGCTGCTTCTCGATTTCCAGCCTCGGCGGCATCGGCGGCACCAACTTCACCCCGATCGTGAATGCGCCGGAAGTCGGCATCCTTGGCCTGACCCGTTCGCAGGATCGCCTCAAGCGCGTGAATGGCGAAATCGTTGACCGGCTGATCCAGCCGCTGGCGGTTTCCTACGACCATCGTGTGATCGATGGCGCGTATGCGGCGCGTTTCGTCAGCCATATCGCATTTGTCCTGTCTGACGTGCGCAATTTGATCCTGTGAGGGGGGAAGTAAAATGAGTGTTATTGAAATCAAGGTGCCGGATATTGGCAACTTTTCCGATGTGGATGTGATTGACGTGCTGGTGGCGGCGGGCGACACCGTGGCGGTGGAAGACGCGCTGATTACGCTGGAATCCGACAAGGCGTCGATGGACATTCCATCCCCAGTTGCCGGGACCATCAAGGAGCTGAAAATCGCCACTGGCGACAAGGCTTCCGAAGGCACGCTGATTTGTTTGATGGAAGTGGCAGGCGCGGCGGCCGCCAGTGCTCCGGCGGCGGCACCTGCCGCTGCTGCCCCTACAGCGCCGGTGGCTGCTCCGGCAGCGGCCAGCCATGCGGGTGGCGCGGATGTTTCCTGCCAGATGCTGGTGCTGGGTGCGGGCCCTGGTGGTTACACCGCCGCTTTCCGCGCTGCTGACCTCGGCCTGCAAACCGTGCTGGTCGAGCGCTGGAGCACACTGGGCGGCGTCTGCCTGAACGTGGGTTGTATTCCGTCCAAAGCTTTGTTGCACGCGGCCAAAGTGCTGGAAGAAGCGCACGAAGTGGCGGAATACGGCATCGAGTTCAGCAAGCCCAAAATCGACATCGACAAGCTGCGCGGCTGGAAAGAAAAGGTGGTTGGGCGCCTGACCGGCGGCCTGACCGGTCTTGCCAAAGGCCGCAAGGTGCAGGTGGTCAATGGCGTGGGCACTTTCCTCGACCCGAACCATGTCGAAGTGGTCGGCAATGATGGCAAGAAAACCGTGGTGCGTTTCGAGAAAGCGGTGATTGCCGCCGGTTCCGAAGCGGTCAAACTGCCGTTCATTCCAGATGATCCGCGAGTGATCGACTCCACCGGCGCACTGGCGCTGGAAGGTGTGCCGGAACACATGCTGGTGATCGGCGGCGGCATTATCGGTTTGGAAATGGCGACGGTTTACGCTGCGCTGGGTTCCAAAATCACCGTGGTCGAGATGCTGCCAAACATTATTGCCGGTGCCGACAAAGATGTGGTGAAACCGTATTTCACCCGCATCAAAAAACGTTACGCCAATATCTGGCTGGAAACCCGCGTGACTGGTGTGGAAGCCACCCCTGCGGGCATGAAAGTGACGTTCGAAGGCAAAAATGCACCCGCCGAGCCGCAACTGTATGACCGCATCCTGGTCGCGGTTGGCCGCACGCCCAACGGCAAGCGCATCGGCGCGGAAAAGGCCGGTGTGGCGGTGGATGAGCGCGGTTTCGTCCAGGTGGTGGATACGCAGATGCGCACTACCCAGCCGCACATCTTCGCCATCGGTGACATCATTGGCCAACCAATGCTGGCGCACAAGGCGGTGCACGAAGGCAAGACGGCTGCCGAGGTTGCTGCTGGCATGGCCAGCCACTTCGATGCGCGGGTGATTCCGTCCGTGGCTTACACTGACCCGGAAATTGCCTGGGTAGGCGTGACCGAAGACGAAGCCAAGGCGCAGGGCCTCAAAATCGGCAAAGGCGTGTTCCCGTGGGCTGCCAGTGGCCGTTCGCTGTCGCTGGGCCGTGACGAAGGTCTGACCAAGCTGATTTTCGATGAGGAAACCGACCGGGTGATCGGTGCAGGTATCGTCGGCCCGAATGCCGGTGACCTGATCGCCGAAGTCGCCCTGGCCATCGAAATGGGCGCGAACGCGGCTGATATTGGTTTGACCGTGCATCCGCATCCAACGCTGTCCGAAACGGTGGCGATGGCGGCGGAAATGTTCGAAGGTTCCATCACCGATCTCATTCCGCCGAAGAAAAAGCACTAAAGCCATCAAGCTTATAGTGGAGGGCAGGTGAAAACCTGCCCTTTTTGTTGTTGGGTGTCACTGTTCTGTGCGTATACCGCCCACACCGGAAAAGCTTCCGCTCATCCCCTGCTTAGTCACGGCTTGTAATAATTCCGGCTACGTTCTCCTAAAACGCGATTGCAGCATTAGGTGTTCAGGGAATGAACTTGCCATGATAAAAAACATTACCACCCGTTCATTGTCCGCCAATACGGGCGGACTCAAGGCATCCACGACAGCGAGCCAACAAGCGGCAATGCTGTTCAATACAGCAATAATACCAACCCAGCCACAGCAACAACCTGCCCCCCGACACAAAGACGCTCAAAATCTCAGATATGCAGGTATTGTTCGACGAATACGCCCTGTGGCAACCCCAGCATCAAATACCAGCGGTAAAAGCACGTCTCGATCAAATTAATCAGGCGTTACAGCCTTACCGTGATGCCTACCATAACAAGAATGAACGTATTTTAGCGACGACAGGCAATAGCACGCTCACCATCCAAGAACCACTACCCAATGGGCTTTTAGCGCCTGCCGCTGCTGTGGTCAATACGGTTATCACCGCGCGGGATGTTGTCAAGGCGGTGGATGAGGGCAATGTCAAATCCCTTGCCAGCGCGGTTATCGGCGCGGGACTATCGGGCAAACTCAGCAATAGCCTCAATCTGGCGAGTGATGCAGCCAACATCAGCGTGGCTCAACAACTCCAAATACATGCACTGGATGGGCTGACCCGCGCCACGGTCAGCACGGTGGTCGAAGGTGGGGATTTCGACGACCAACTTAAGTCCAGCCTTAAAGCTTCGGCTGCCACCATCATCAGCCAGATCGGGGCAAACACGATTGGGGACTGGTACAGCGACGGCAAGCTGGACTACACCACCCACAAACTCGCCCATACTGCATTGGGTTTTACGGCGGGGTTAGCCGCTAATGGTGATGGCATCAGTGGCGCATTGGGCGGGTTGGCTGGTAGTGTTGCAGGTGAATATTTTCAGTCGGAAAACGCAGCGGTGTTCTCATCAGCAGCAGCGGCTGCATTGCTGGGCAAGGATGCGCAACTTGCCGCCAATATCGCAGGCACGCCAGATCGTTTCAACCGGCAGTTGCACCAAAGCGAAATTGATTGGGTCAAAGCACAAGCCAAGCAGTTTGCCAAAGAAAAAGGCATCACGGAAGCAGAAGCGCTCAAGCTCCTGATGCCTGAAGCGGTGCAGTTGGCGGACTACACTTACGAGCAAGTCTTGCCAGATAATGCAGAAGTGCGGGAATGGCTGAAAGCCCAAGGCGCAAAGGACGGGAAACTTCAAGAAGAACGGCGCTGGTTGTGGGGGACAAAAACAGCCGTGTCCGGCTACTTTGACAGCGGGATCAACCGCGAAGTTGTCAGCCAGAATGCAGGGTTTTATGCTGATGCCGTCGGCATTAGCCCTGAGCGTGCCGCCACCCTCAACCGCCAGAACCTGATTGGCGAATGGGGCGATGGCTATAACGACAACAATATCACAGGGAAAATGGATGACTATCAGGCAATAGCTGATTTCATGCTGCCTGATATTATGCTGATACCGGAAGCCTATACTGCTTACCAGAATGGAGATTACAGGGAACCTCTAAAAACCCACATTATTGTCAAATTCGACAACGAATAATCAATAACTTAACATGGTTATCCACAGGTTTTTAGAGGTTCCCTACACTAATGCACTCCTGCTTATTGGGATGGCGGCAGCAGATGCCCGGATACCGA